>JBNGDQ010000199.1:0-2724 GCA_049975285.1 Thermoplasmatota archaeon | reverse complement strand
GATATCTGTCAGGGCGTACCAGGCGCAGAGGCTGCCCGTCCCCGTCAGGCCTTCAATGTAGCGCATCCATTCATCGGGGAATGTATCTCGATCTGCGATGGAAAACGTATCCTGCACCGGCAGATTGCTGACCACGATATCGTAGTCGTGCTTCTCGTCCGCAATCACGCCGCACGCGGCGCCGTCCTCTATGACGACCGCGTGTACCTTCTGCTGGATGATGAAACCGCCGTGTCCATACAGCCAGTTCGCCATTTTTTCGGCGATGGATCCAATGCCACCCACGGGATAGGCAACGGGATGCGAGCCCATGAGCTCCCGCTGGGCCCAGAAGGTCTCCCCCGTCGAGATGCGCTGCAGGTCGTTGACCGTGGTGATGAGCCGGGGGAACAGCTCCAGGGTGAGACGCATCTTGCCCCGGCCGTATTTCTCGATGGTCTCCGACATGGGGACGTTCTCCAGCGCCTCGATGGTCTGCCTCCGTGAAAAGAGCAGCTGCATGATGCGGGGCAGCATCGTGAGCTTGTCCCACGCCGAGAGATATGGATAATCGATAGTGTCGCCGATGTAGCCCAGCCGGGAGCCGATGAGCTCCTGCTCGACCCCGAGCATCGAGAGAATCTGCATGGGTGCCGCGTTGTCGCCGCCGCCCATGAGATGGAAGCCCAAGTCGAAACGGTAGCCCTCCAGCAGGCCATCGAATATCTCGTCGGGCGACGGTTCAGCGAAGGGTATCGCCATGTCGAAGCGGCTCAGCAGGTCTAGGTAGTCCTCCTTGGACATGTCGCCGCTAATGGTCATCGCGCGGCCGCCAACCGTGACTTCCTTCTCGTACACGTCGACCTGGTGGCCCTGTTGTCGCAGCAATGCCGCCGCGGAGAGCCCGCCGATGCCCGCTCCAACGACTGCTGCACGCATGGCTACATCTCCGGCTGGAAAGCACGAATCCCGGTCAATGGAGAAAAGGCAACATACCATGCGATGGGGAGCACCGCCAGTCCCACGCCCGAAAGGATGCCAATCTCTCCCATCAACATGACCGGTACCACTGCGTAGCGGAGGAACGACGCCCCGGCAATCAGCTTCCTAATGAGCGAGCGATCAAATTGTTGCAGTCGGAGCAACCGGACCTCGATGAAGAGCACGCCGGCCAGCATCACCGCGAGGAGTGCCAGCTGCCAGAGCTCATACGAGACGCCGTACATAAAGGGAACGAAGACGACGGCGACCGACGTCAGGCGTATGCCCATCCCAAAGACCTGGAATGAAGGCGGAATCGTCACCCGCTGGCCGTGCACCGAGACACCGGCCACCCGGGCAAGATTACTCACGCCCATCAACGGGTCATGGTCAGCATCCTTGATGCCACCCTCCACCGCGTTCATATGCAAGGTCTGATTGAACGTCAACACGAAGACCACCCAAGTCAGCAGCGTCGGCTGCACAAAGGCCAGGGCACCAAAGAGAAATGTGACCGCCATCGCCAGAGCAACAAACAAATCAGAGCCCGCGATCTTTTTCCCGTAGAGATTATACACGGTGCCCAGCCCCCAGGCAACCGCATACAAGGACAGCGCCGCCAGCTTACGGTCCGTGAGCACGGCCCCATGCCAGAGCAGAGCCGCCAGAAAAAACGCCAAAATCATGGTGACAAAGCAGACCAGGACAGCGCTCGTCCTCGAGATAGCACCGCTCACCAGGGGCTTATCCCGCAGCTCCGGTATGATGCCGTCCAGCTTGACATCTGCGTAATCGTTGAGAACGAAGCCATAGATGGCAACCATGCATCCGATAAGGAACAGAATCAGGAGCGACCACGCGTCGGTGACGCCGACGGTGAGCGCCCCGAACACCGGCGGTATCGCTAGTCCGCCGAGGCCGGGCAGACGGAGGAGCTTCACCCAGGCGGCAACGGTTTCTCGCATGTCTCGAAATCCATCGACGTTATATGAGGGTTTCTGCCTCCGGCCACTCCGAATGTATAGACAGAATCAAAAGACAGCAGTTCACCATACAGATTTATGTACTTGGAGAGATTGAGTGAAAGGAGAATATGAAGAAAGAATTGTCTTTTCTTGGGAGATACATCGGGGCTCTCATCGGAAAAAATACGAGCACGATAGTATTCATTGGTCTTTTCCTCTTGGCCATAGTGCTGGTGATGCTGTTCCTGTAAAAGAATGCCCTGATGGAAGAGGTCGGGATGAGAGCCCCATTGTTTTTTTTTGTGTCACCACTCGTGCGGCTCTGCGGCTGGCTGCCAGTCCACCTCTATCCAGGGAACAAACACCCCTATAAGGGTGAATGTCTGCACGTATATGGCGCCAAAGATGACCTTGCCACCGATGCCCGCCCAGTCGTCCCAGTAGTTTCCGCTCCACATATTTGGGGCAAGGAAGCCCAGGCGTAACAATTTCACGAACCTGGCATGTCTGATATTTGAGATAAAATTATTGAACCGGATTGTATTGCCCGGCGCGTAGGAGAGGAATATCCCTTCCTGGTTGCCGGTGAGATGGTTGCCGAGCAGCAAGTTACCGCGGCTTTCCTCTAGATAGATGCCCTTCGAGCAGTTGGCAATTCTATTGTAGCTTATTGTCTGGTTGCCCGATGAATAGGCATAGATACCCGAGATGCCTCCAACTATCTGGTTATAGGATATGACGTTCGAGATGGATGCCTCGCCAACACGGATGCCGGTATAGCTGGTGTTCACGATGACGT
>JBNGDQ010000198.1:0-2728 GCA_049975285.1 Thermoplasmatota archaeon | reverse complement strand
GTCGAACGGTTAATTTTAAAAGCAGACAATGTATTAAACAAACGTATGACTTCTCTGGCGAAAAGACGGCTGAGCCTTCTTGTGATGCTGGTTGTCGGACTTCTGCTCGTTACCTCGTCCATCTCCGATTTCGGCTCTTTTTCCCACGGTGAGGGGGCTGTGGGTGCATCCGGCTCCGGAAGCGACAGCACCCCGCCGGTCACCACCATCGAATTTGGACATCCCTCACATTCTTCCGGCGGTCGCCTGTACATCAACACCAACACCACGGTATACATCAACGGTACCGACGCCAGCGGCATAAACTTCACCCGCTATGAGGTCTGGAGGGACAGCGACGGAGACGACGTTTTCGAAACCCTGGAAGACGAGGGCACCGTCTACGACGGCGACGCCGCCGATGCCGACACCTCCATGAACATATCCATTCACATCACCGTATCCTCGACGTGCTCGCACCGGATTGCCGCATACAGCGTCGACACCCATGGAAATGTGGAGTCATACGGCGGTGCACCTCTGCGTGAGGAGTGGAGATATTCCTGTCAACAAAGAACCACTCACTGGGCCGATCTCGGCAAATTGGTCTTCGGTTCCTCTTTTGGGATTGGCAATATCAATGCTACTGTACCGGGTTTGGAGGTGATATGTGGCAGTGATGAGGTTGACAACGTGTACCCGGAAACCAATTACTCTGGTGTTGAGGGAGGTATATGGCGTTGTTGGCAGGCCAACGGTACCATTTTGTGGGTCCAACCGACGGGTAGCGATGAGGCCCGCAGTTCACCAGCTATCTGTGATATAGACGGCGACGGAAGCCTGGAGATTGCAGCTGGTACCACCAGCGGTTGGAATGTAGAAGTTATGGATAAAGATGGCAACTTTATTTGGACTTTCCCAGCCCAACGTTACCGCTATGGAAGATTTTGTTGGCATTCTTCTCCTGCCCTAGCCAATGTAGTAGACGGCGACAATCTTGAAGGACTAGAATTGATTATCGGTAATAACCCGTACCACAGCGTGTGGTGCTTTGACGGAGACAACAGCGACGGGGTTGACGACGGAATCACCCTGCCGAGAAATGCTGACGGGAGCTCGCCCCTGTTTCCCTGGACCCAGGGTGACCTGGGCGTGGAGGGAGAAGACTGGGATGTCCTCTGGGTTTTCGAAAACAGCCAGCCTATTGTTGCATCGCCAGCAGTCAATGACATAGACGGTGATGGCATACAAGAAATTGTCATCGGGTCATTGGATGGTAAAGTCTACGCTATACATGGGCCTGACGGTACCGAAAAGTGGAACTACACCACTGCCGGTCCCGTATACTCTTCTGCAGCTTTAGCCAATATTGATTATGATTCTCAATTGGAGGTGGTGGTGGGCTCAAACGATGGATACATCCATTGTATCGATGGAAAAACCGGTAAAATTCAATGGCGTAGACCAATAGGTGAGGCAGTGTACTCGTCTCCGGTCATTGCTGATGTTGACGGAGATGGGTCATTAGAAATAATTGCAGGCTCTTGCGACGATTTTGATGCTGACCGTGAGATATATACTAACGGCAGTATATATTGTTTGAGAACATCGAGCCATATCGAATGGTCGTTTCCGACTGGCGGGCCTGTTTATTCTTCGGCAGCCATAGCTTCTGATGGGCTCTCCAATTCCAATCCATGGCCTATGTTTCGTCATGATTGCTCACGGACTGGTTTTTACTCATTGGAGAACTCATCCGAAAATCTATTCATATTTATAGGCTCTGACGATGGGTATATATATAAAATAAATGGAAACGGGACGCTGCACTCTAGCTTTTTAACAAATGGACCAGTCCATACTTCTCCAAGCGTGGCTGACATCGATGGTGACGGATTATTGGAAATACTGTTTTACGATTGGGGCGCCGAAAATGATGGTGTTAGGGACACCTTCTGGTGCCTGGAAGAGCCCAACGTCCCAACTGAGGCGTATGTCTATGTTGACCACCTGCCGCCAATAACTGAAAAAACAGTGGGTGCAGAGGACGAATACAACATCACTGACGAGATCCGTATCTGGCTCAACGGAACGGACAACAGCACCTGCGCCGCCGGCATTCGCAATGTTCATTACGAGATATGGTGGGACAGCAATGGCGACGACGTGGTGGACAGCAAGGTCTCGGAGCGCACAGTTGGCGACAATGAGGCGGGAGACGAAGACAGCAGCCTGGGCAACATCTCTGTTACCTTCACCATGAACCATTACGGCATTCATGAAATTCGATGGTATGCTACGGACTGGGTGGGCAACCGGGAAGAGACCCATTACCAGGAGCACATGGTAACTCTCAATGCGCCCCGTCTGGTGGTGACCAAGGAGGACAACCCGGACCCGGTGGATGCCGGAGGCGCACTCACCTACGTCATCAACGTCTCCAACACGGGTACGGAAACGGCCACCAATGTGGTCATTGTAGACGACTACGACGAAACCAAACTCGTCATCACCAATACCGGAGGCGGCATGGACTCTGGCTCCCAGATAACCTGGCAGGTAGCCAGCATCGCCCCCGGAAACTGGGTTCATCGCACCGTTCAGGCCCAGGTGAAAACCCCCATGGCCAACGGAACGGTGATACCCAATCATGTCAACGCCACATGCAGCGAAGACTCCAGCGACGACACCACGATTTATACCACCGTGGTCTCTGCTCCGGATTTGAGTATCACCAAGGTGGTGAGTG
>JBNGDQ010000197.1:0-2737 GCA_049975285.1 Thermoplasmatota archaeon | reverse complement strand
TGATGCCACCCGCCACGAGCAATCCGCTCAGCGAGAAGCCGATGCTGGACAGCGCGACGACGAAGCCGATGCTGATGATGCCGTAGTAGACGAGCTTTTCCAGGTTGCTGAGCGTGTTCCTCGGCATCCGCTCCTTCATGACCCGCCGGGTGTTCACCCTGATGATGCGGGCGATGACCACCGTCACGGCGATGATGAGCACGAAGGTGACGATTTCCCCCACGGTGATGCCGCCTCCCCCGATCTTCATGGTCCAGAAGTCCATGACGGCGCCCTGCAGGTTTATGTGAAGGCTCATTTGAATCCCCATTCGATGACGTAGCTTTTCTCCAGCTTCTTGAGCCCCTTCGCCTGGTAGATGTCGACCGCCCGGTGCATGTCCTTTGGCTTCCGGGCGTTGAACGAGGTTTCGCCGATGGTTCGCTTTTCGATGGTGAGGCAGGCGTCCATGTACGCGTGCCCGTTGTAGAATATCTTCATGTCAAAGGCCCCGAACACCATCTTTCCCAGCTCCATCCATTCCCGGTAGTTGTTGGTAATCTTCACCCTGAGCACACCCTCGAACAGCCGGTCCACCGCGGGTGCCTGGCTGTACACGTCGCTCTTCCACCATTTGCAGACGATGCCGCTCTCCGGCGGCCCGTAGAGCGTGTACTTGGGCTGCGTCAGCGTAAAAATATCGATGCGTTCCACGTCGGTGGGGTTCACGAGAAACGAGCCGATTTCCACGGGGAACTTGAGAAAAAAGGTGTCGGTTGAACCGGGCTCGATGAGCAGCGGTCGCTCGAGCTCGATGAGCAGGTGCTCAGATATCGACTCGTCGGGCGCGTTGACCGGCTCCACCGGGCACACGATGAGCTTTCCCCGTTCGGCATTGACATATTTTTCTACCTCCTCGTCGCCGGCACGCCGGTAGTAGCGCTTTCGTTTTCCATCTCCTTTCACGGAGAGCTCGATGTCCTGCTCGGACAGTTCGACGTTGAGATCGTAGGTGCCAAACACAGCTCTCATATCAAGTATTCCTATAAAAATATTGATACCAAAACGGTTAAATGACGATTTTTCATCACAGCCCATGGTGACAGCCATGGACGACTATGAACAATGGATTAAGGATTTCGAATGGAATATTCCAGAGGATTACACCATCGCCAAGGCGGTGGACGAGCACGCAGAGGACCCCGACAGGGTGGCAATCTACTGGGAGGACGACCAGGGAAACGAGCGAGCCATCACTTACCGTGAGCTCCGCGACGAGGCCAACCGCTTCGCCAATGCTCTTCTCGACAACGGCGTCGAAAAAGGCGACCGCATCATGGTGGTGCTCCCCCGGCTGCCCGAGGTGTTCTTCACCCAGATTGGCGCCTTCAAGATAGGTGCCATCATCGTGCCCTGCCCCGAGATGCTCCGGGAAAAAGACGTCGAATACCGGGCCAACAACTGCGAAGCCACCACCATCGTGGCGTTGCCCCCGGCAGCTGAGCACGTTGATACCGTCCGCGGCAAGACACCCCTCAAAAACTTCATCATCGTTGGTGGAGACCGCGACGGATGGCAGCGCTACAGCGACCTCGTCGATGCTGCATCAACGGAGCTGGAACCGCAGGACGTCAACGCTGAAGACATCATGACCATCAACTATACCTCTGGCACGACGGGCGACCCCAAGGGCGTCCTTCACGACCACAAGTGGATGTACTGCTTCCTGGAGACCAACGCCCGCTACTGGTGGGATGCACACCCCGACGAGGTGCTCTGGTCGACCACCTCGCCCGGATGGGCGAAATGGTTCTGGAGCCCCCTCGGCGTCGCCATGACCGTCGGTGCCTCCCACGTCGTCTACCGGGGCCGATTTGACCCGCAGAAATTCCTGCACCTCATGAAAAAATACGCCGTCAACAAGCTATGCGCCACTCCGACCGAGTACCGCATGTGGGCCCAGGAGGACCTCGAGGAGTTCCCGCTCCCCGACATGACCAAGTTCCTCAGCGCCGGCGAGGCACTCAACCGCGAGGTCATCGAGCGCTTCAAGAAGGCCTATGGCCTGCAGATACACGACGGCTACGGCCAGACGGAGAGCTCCGGCCTGGTTTGCAACTATCACGGCATCGACGTCAAATACGGCTCGATGGGCAAACCGATGCCCGGCTCCGGTGCCACCATCGTCGACGAGGACGGCAACGAATTGCCGCCGGGCAAGATAGGCCAGATAGCGGTTCCCATCGACCATCCCGGCCTGATGGTCGGCTACTGGAACGGCGAAGGCCTGGAGGACCTGTCCCAGAACGGCTGGTACCTGACCGGCGACCTGGCCAAGAAGGACGAGGAGGGCTACTTCTGGTTCGAGGGACGTGCCGACGACGTCATCAAGGCATCCGGCTACCGCATCGGCCCCTTCGAGGTCGAAGACGCCCTGGTCAAGCATCCCGCCATCATGGAGGCCGCCGTCGTGGCATCACCACACGAAATCCGGGGCAACATCGTCAAAGCATTCGTCGTCCTCACCAAGAAATACAAACCCAGCCAGGACCTCATAAAGGAGCTCCAGTCATTCGTCAAGGAGGAGACGGCCCCCTACAAGTACCCGCGGGAGATAGAATTCGTCGACGAGCTGCCCAAGACCATCAGCGGCAAGATACGCCGGGTCGAGCTCCGTGAGCGGGAGCGCAAAAAGAAGGGAGACTAGTGCAATGACAATTTAGTTAAATCACATAATACTTTGATAATTTTCTATCCG
>JBNGDQ010000196.1:0-2737 GCA_049975285.1 Thermoplasmatota archaeon | reverse complement strand
CCGCAAAAAAGTGAGGATTCGCCTGCATTTATCTACTCACTTTCGGAGATACTGATATTGCCGAAGGATTTATATATCCATTTTTCTATATACTGTTCGGAGGCAAAACATGAACCCAAAAGCAACAAAAAAGAGTATGAAAACGCTGGTAGCTTTGGTCATAGCTTTTATTATGATTGGGATACCAGCAAGCAGCTTTGCAGATTCGGGCGGTGACGGCACAACTACAGTTACAAACCCGACCGCTGCTTTCTACGGTGAAACAGGCACCCCCGACTGGGGTCCTGACGACTATTGCAGAAACGAAGATAACAGGTGGAATGGGTCCGATTTGACAGACCCATAT
The DNA here is from genome assembly GCA_049975285.1 of Thermoplasmatota archaeon. Lineage (GTDB taxonomy): Archaea > Thermoplasmatota > E2 > UBA202 > DSCA01 > CAZESS01. The sequence continues at coordinate 2,391 of JBNGDQ010000196.1, read as the reverse complement.
GCAGCTCAGCGAGGCGGTCAAATACCCCCCGACGTAGACGTAACCTATCTTGTAGCACCAGATCCGACTATAGGACACGATGTCTCGGAAACAGACGTAGAGGTCATCGTGACCAACTGGGATGACGTAGAACACGAAATAAAAATAGTGCTGCAGGTCTACGAAGAAGTTGACTATGATCCATTCGTGATATGGTCAGACGATGTTGAAGACTGCTATGAAGGCTGGTGGACCGAGGACCACGACGATGACGGCGACTACAATACCTGGGCGAGAACTGATACTAGGTCATATTCCGGTGATTACAGCTGGCATAACACCGAAGGCTGTCAACCCACCTATTATGGCAACCAGGATGACTGGCTGATAACAGAGATAAATATCGCAGAACTGATGGAAGGCAAATGCGACGGTAATTATCAGATATTCGTTGACTGGATGCAGTGGGTGCAGGGAGAGCTATCGGAAGACCAAGGTAAATATGAGGACTACGGTTCCTTCTGGTATGGATACAGCGACGACCCTGCCACATGGATACACCTTGCAGATTACGAGGATAGTGGCGGAGCGTGGTTGACCAGTGACCCGGATAATAAGTCCATAGAGGCCCGGGCATATCCATGGGCCGACTATGAATACGACGCTAATGGTGACCCCATCGGATATCAGATACCCTTCAATCCGGCAACGGACGAAACTATCTACTTGGCGTTCCAGTGGACCTCAGACCCATGTACCCACTATGAAGGATGGTATATCGATGATATCACCGTGAAGGCGCAGTGCGGCTCTGACCAGATGCTCGTGTTCCAGGGATATAAGCCTGTCGATACGTCGTTCACTATACCGCCCTTTGATAACACATATGAGGTAAGCGAAGAGAACTACTACAGAGCTCCGTTCCAGCAGTACTTCCAGTTTGCACTGCCGTTTACCCCCAAAGACGATACCAATTACTTCTTCGAGGCTTATTCGGAGATTCTAGATGTTGAGGATACAGACGGCCACTGGGATTTCGAAGGAGACGATGAGACCACCTATTCGCCTGAAACGATGACTCCCTCTCGGATAATCACTCCTGACCCGCTGGAATTCGAGGATGGATGGTTCTACGACTGCATGAAAACGGATACAGAATACTGGAACCCCAAAAACGGTGTCAACGAGAGCGTCTACTTCGGTGACTGGCATGACGGAGCAGCAGAATACGTTCGATTTGAGGGCATCGGTCAGGAAATAGAATTGGACGCTGGAAACTGCATTGATATACCCATTACGGGCCAGGTGAGCAATCAGGGCACTATCACGGAGCCAATTCCTTATACCATCGAGGTAAAGAAAACAATCGTTGACTTCTTCTTCGCCGATGATATAGAAAAGGGAGATACCGATTACTATACCGACCCCGCCAATTGGGATGACAATCCATGGCAAATCGGCTACTTCGATAACCCGGATGCCGTCAACTGGCGTGTCAGTGACTTCAAGGCGTCCAGTCCGGAAAATGCATGGTATACTGGTGTGCCCATCAGCGAAACAGAGGGATTCTATTCAGGCAACCAGTTTAATGCCTTGGCCACACCGTGGGTCGATATATCTGAATACCTTGCGCAGGACATGGATATCGGATTTACCGTTGACATGACCTGGTCGTTCGACCCGACACTCAACCCGGGACACCTAGGCCATTATGGTGACCATGGCGATGCAGTAATCTTTGGCGCGACCGATCCAATCAATAACCTCTGGTTGTTCTTTACTGGTACGGAAATCTATGGTGCGGATCCCGTTGGTGGCTTTGCTACCTACACTGTCGAGGATATCTATGGCAACCGTACGTTCCCGGCGGAAGATATGCCTGCTGAAGGATACGATGTCATATACACATGGGGCGGCGAACCAATAGATACCGTCAACGACCTGTACTACAACTATGCGAACTTCATGATTTCCCATGGCTACCAGGACCCACAAGGCCGGATAGCAATATTTGTTGGCCTTCAAACTGACGCGTCAGGCATTGGATATCCAGGCAGGAGTTGGGGCGGTATCGTTCTTGACAACTTCGAGATGTTTGTATCATCCACTGGCGAAACCGTCTGGAGCATGGATGGTGTGACCGAGGAATTAGAACCCGGCGAACTCTCGGAAGTCATCGAAGCATACTGGCCAGCCTGTAATCACTGCGATTATACCCCGGTGCTTACCACTCATCTGGAGGACGACTGGAACACGCCACTGCGGGGAGACAGCGAACTCGGCTACATGTACAACGACGAGGCAGTGGGAGATAACGTCTATATCCGCAGCAATCTGTACCAGGATGACTTCGAAGGTGGGGGCGCCTTCACTGATGTAGGCGAATTTAGCCCCGAGTGGACCACCCACGAC
>JBNGDQ010000195.1:0-2744 GCA_049975285.1 Thermoplasmatota archaeon | reverse complement strand
TATGGCGCGCTATGACAAGGTCATCGTGGAGCTTATTCTGCTGCTCGTGGCATTCATGGCGCTGATGGTCTTTGCACCGGATATCATCCCGCTCCTGGAGACGGCGCAGGACAGTGCCTCGGCGCAGCCGGTTGCCGCGTTTTTTTTGTTTTTGAAGCTCATCATGGAAATATTCACCAGCATCGTCTACACCATCCTTGCGTACCTCGTCGTCGGCGGCATCGTCATCCTGAACGGTCGGCGGGATTAATTCGCTGAGGCGACATTCTCCCTGCAACGTCGACAATATTTATAAGGCAATATGGGTTGTTTTTGGTGGAGGTAAGGCAAACATGAAAAAGATACTGGCATCCGTTATCGTATGCCTGCTGCTCCTAGTATCCATCCCGATGGCAGTGCCCAATCCGATGGAACAGCTGGAACAGGATTTATCTTCTCTATCAGGAGAAGACCAGGATGCACAGCTCTCGGTGCAAATCGTCGGCTCGCTCCGGATACAGCGGTGGAACATGTGTGGCTTCACGATAATCAACGAGGGAAATGTTACCGCCCATAACGTCTCCTATACCTTCACGGTGTCAGGCGCCGCTGATTTCAGCCATACGGACACCATTGGAGATATTTCCGCAGCGTGGGCGCTCGGGGTCGTGTTTCCTGGATGCATCCACGGCTTCGGGGGCATCACCATCACGGTGACCGTCCAGTCCTCCGATGCCGGCGAGGTGATCGAGACGGCGAGGGGGCTCCAGCTGGGATGCATGACGCTGGTATTCGGGTGAACCCGGCATCGCGGTCGTACACTATAAATAACCAATCGTGATATACTAAAGCATGGAAGAAAAAATTGGCGAGGTGGAGCACTACTTTACCAATATCAGCGTAGCCGCCATCAAGATAACTGACGGCTCGCTGCAGGTCGGCGACACCATCCACATCGTGGGTGCCACCACTGATTTTTCCCAGCCGGTCCGCTCGATGGAGATCGACCAGACGTCCGTCGACGAGGTCTCCACGGGGGACGAAGTTGGGATTAAGACCACGCGGCGCGTTCGGGAAGGCGACGCCGTCTACCGGATCCTCGAGTAAGCTATTCTAATAAGCCGCCTACGGGGAAATGATATCGTACCAGTCTCCGCCGAGCATCACAGCGAACGCGATGTCACCGACAAGCTGGATGGAGCCAGACAGCGAAAAACTGGGCGGCCAGACGACCCATGCGGCGGTAAAAGCGTCAGCCTTCAGCAAACTCGCCGCCAGCCGTAGACCCACATTGTCGTCCATGGTGAAATTAAGTGAATAGGTGCTCAGCCAGTCGCCGCCGGTGTCAACGGTCACGTGTCCCTCGTTCTCGATGATCCAGTTCAAGGAAAGCGAAGCAGTGCGGAGCCAGGCATTCATCTCAAGACTGATGGGGCTCTTCTCCCACCAGAATTGGACGTGCGGCCCCGTGGCCGCGGTGTAAAGCTCCAGGTATCCCTCCTGGCCAATACCCCATGAAAGCGAGGTTGAGGTGCTCATGTTGGTCACAGAGAAATACAGGCTGGGATCGTCGACGTCGTCAGTCAGAATAATCTTCGTCCTGCAGGCGTTGGTGGACACGTTGACGGAGCCGCCGTACAGCTTGGGCGTCCATTCCGCCCGGAACGACGTCGGCAGATACTGGACCTGCATGGAACCCATGACATCCATTCGGTCCATGCTGACGGTCAGCGTGACATTGAACTCACTGCTGCTCTCATACTCCAGGGTACCCGTGTTGCCCGCGAGCGCATATCCCAGCGTAAACGCCATCTCCGCCGGCAGCGCATCGATAGCCAGCGTGATATCAGTTCCCTCACCGTTGAGCTCGCCCTGATAGCCCATCGTGATAACGGTGTCCTCAGACGCACTCCGGGACAGCGAGAGGTCAAGCTGCCGATCCTCGAGCCGTGGGGTGAACATGGTGGTGGCTTCGACGGCCGGGGCATACTGGATGTTCGCCTGGTGGTGATGCTCACTGCCGCCAAATGAGCCGTCGTATGCCGCGAGGAGCGTGACATCGCTGGGAGATCCACTGAAGCGGGGTGCATGTGTTATAGCGAACACGGGAGGATGATCATAGAAGACGTAGGGCGCCACGGTAAAGATAACCTGCTCCTTCTCTGGAATGGTTTCACCGTCCTCAGAGGAGTAACCCAGCCGGATGGTATGCTCTCCGTAGCCGAACACGCCAAGGGAGAGATGCAGGTAGAGCTCTATCTCGAATGCCTCCTGCTCGAGGTCGTCGCCCAGCCGTTCGACTTCAAGGACCGCCGAGAGGGCGAGCACCCAGCCGACATCCTGCTCGCCGACGTCCGGGAACGGGAAAAAGCGCACCCGGAAGTCATTACCGTTTTCACCGGTTTCATCATTATCATCGACGTTGATGGGCTGCAAAATGGCGTTGAGCAGTGAAATATTTTTTTCTACCCCGGCGCATTTTGTATGCACATACGCCCGGAACATCTGCGGCGTCAGTGACAGTCTGCCGTCATTGCTGTCACGGAGCGACCGCTGTTTGTCTCGCAGGACTCCATGCATGGCGGGAGCCCGGTACGCATCCCGTTCTGTCGGCTGCAGGGAAACATCCCTATCAGCCTTCGATGCTGCCTCTGAAACATCCTGAAAAGACTGCTCGCTGACATCTGGAGAAAAAACGCCACTAGCTGCACACATCGATACCACCAGTAGTATCCCAACCAATACAGCCATCCCTGTTTTCATAA
>JBNGDQ010000194.1:0-2755 GCA_049975285.1 Thermoplasmatota archaeon | reverse complement strand
ATGGAGCACTATCAATTCTAATTAATACCATGGCAGGAAAAACCATAATGCCCCTCGGAAGCACGATATGGAAACCATAAGAGATAGAGGGCCTCTAACAGTCGGAGAGGAGAGATAATCTAGATATTACTTATCTACAATTGAATGCATTATATGGCATTTTTGGCATACTTTTTTAACGGCGTTATCGTTACATGAGGAGGAGGCAGAACATGAAGACGAGAGGAATAGTCGCAATGATTACTATTTTTATAGTTATAACTGGAGTGGGTGTTTTTCTTCATTATGAAGTCATAGATACTGCTGCTCAGCCATCGGATACCTCTCTTGTCGCCTGTTGGCATATGGATGAGACAGCGTGGACTGGGGCGAGTGGCGAAGTCGTGGACAGCTCAGGCAATGGATATCATGGTACCGCAAGGAATGGGGCAGAGACAACGAGCGAGGCGGTGAATGGTAGAGCAGGCAACTTTGATGGTATGAATGATTATGTGAGTATCCCGAGTTCTTCCAACATTATTTTAGGGACTGATGATTTTACGGTGATGGGGTGGCTATATCGTCAGGATACGGGCATCGCAAACCTGTTCGCATATCGACCAACACTCTCTACAAATAACGTGCAATTTTATGTTGATGGGACAAATATTGGTGTGTGGGGAGTTGACACACCGGTACTGGCCTTTCCGCATGGTGTGGGGTTGAATGAGTGGCATCATTTTTCCTATACAAGAGATGGGGACACGTGGCGGGTCTATGTTGATGGAGTACAGGTCGGTAGTGATGTGACGTTTACTGGCACTCTGGAAACTCCCACGTCAACGTATAATATTGGCACAATTGGCGCTGCTACCAGCCAGTTTTTCAATGGTATGGCGGATGAGGTCTGTGTATATAATCGTGGTCTTTCTACTGTTGAAATTCGGGCTTGCTACGGATCATATTTCCCTGTTCACAATCTTGATGCCGATGAATATTTCACTACTATTCAGGAAGCCATTGATGACCCTGATACGCTTGATGGCCACACGATTTTTGTTAAGAATGGAACCTATTATGAGAACGTGATTGTTAATAAGCAGCTCACGCTGCTTGGAGAAGATATAAATGGGACGATTATTGATGGTGGGGGTGGAGTAGTTATGTATGTAGCTGCGGATTGGACGAGTATTAACTCTTTTACATTCAGGAATTCTTCATCATATGGGTTGTTTATAGATAACTCTAATAATAATTCAATAGTTGATTGCTTAGTCTATCACAATGATATTTGCGGCATGTATTTGTTAGCTTCTGAAAATACTTCCCTTCAAAAAAATCGCATCTATAATAATGGTTACTATGGCATAAATATGGAGTTATCGAATAATAATACCATATCTGGTTGCGTAATTGATAATAATTCTGGATACGGCACAATTCTTTACTCGTCTTCCCGGAATGTCATTTATAACTGTGAGATGAATTCAAACGATTGGCAAGGCCTATTAATTATATATTATTCAAATAATAATACAATATCTGATACTACTACTAACCATAATGGGTTTTATGGCAGCACTTTTTCTGGAATTACAATTGCCGATTATTCCCACTACACTACACTGTACAATTGTCAATCAAATTCAAATACGTATGGAGGCATTACGCTTAACTGTGCAAATTATACTAATTTATCGGACTGTGTAACAAATGATAATGCCTATTCTGGATTAGTTTTGTTGTCTGCTTCATATAACAATATATCAACTTGTAACTCAGCCTCAAATAGCTATCACGGCATAATACTCTACGGACAATCGAACAACAACAGCATAACCAATACTGTTCTTACTAATAATAGTTATTATGGAGCAGAGGCAATGTATTCTAACATGCTGTGTTGAATAAACCATACTAGTTTATATTATCTGAAAGCCATCCCTTTAAAGAGGGGATGTAGGATGTCTGCGAAGAGAAACTGGCCGGAGTATAACGATCGACTTGTCCGGCGGGGTGAACTGTATATCTCGCTGGATTTTGTCGACCATTGGGATGATGAGATAGCCCGGATGAATGAGGGGAAACGGGGACGGCCGTTCAAGTTTCCGGAGCGACTAATGGAATTTTTGGCGTTTTTACATGTCGCGTTTCTGCCCTATCGGCAGATGGAAGGCTTCCTCAGGAAGCTCTCGGAGTATATTCCAAAGCTTGAGGCGGCTGACTATACCACTATCTGCAAGCGACTGCAACATATCCAGTTGGATATCTCGCTGCAGGACATCCCGAATGATGTCATCGTTGCTGTCGATGCGACAGGCATGAAGGTTTCATCCCGGGGTGAATGGATGCGTCACAAATGGAAGGTCCGCAAAGGTTGGATCAAGGTCCACATCGCGGTTGACGTGAAGACCAAGAAGCTGCTGGCGTTGTATGTGACCGATGAACGAACCGGTGATGGACAGATGCTGCCATCGCTCGTCGAGCAGGCACAACGGCATACCAATGGACAGGTGAAACACGTGTTGGGTGATGGGGCCTATGACAGCAAAGCCATCTTCAATTATCTCGATGGGCAGGATATCAAGGCAGTGATTAAGACCCGAAAGGATGCTTCAACCAGAGCCCGTGGATCGCCTGCTCGAGCTGCGGCTGTCCGAGAGCGACGCCAGCTGGGCTATGATGGTTGGCGAGACAAATATCGGTATGGCCAACGGTGGATGGCAGAATCCTATTTCTCCGGAGTGAAACGCATCTTTGGAGAAACCGTGAGAGC
>JBNGDQ010000193.1:0-2782 GCA_049975285.1 Thermoplasmatota archaeon | reverse complement strand
TTTCCGTGTACTTCGCGCTCTATGACATCCGGGAAAAAGAAACCGTGGACAAGACGCTCGATTTCACGCCAGGCGACGGGTTTTCCTGCACCTTCATCGATGTCCCCCCGGGGGATGTACCTTGTTGCGGCCATCGCCCTTGCCGTCGACACCGAGGAGCCAGTGGCAGCGGACTGGTGCACCCCGATATTTGTGCTGCCTGCCTGAGGACAAGATGACCTGAAGGTTGCCTTCACATGGTGCCGAGGACGATGATGATGTCACCATGGTGACCGCCGGGTGGGCGGCATACACCTCATTGCCGTCGACGGTTGCCTTCCGCAGTTGTTGTTCATCAACAGCAAAATTGACTTTTTATCTGCTGCATTGAGCACATTATCGCAGTGCTGTCCCGCTCGTGGTGATATCCTCCGGTTGAGGTCAATTTTCCTGCCCGTGTCCCGCCCGATAACGGTGCCACATTGGCATTTGATGAGGTCGCCGTCATGGATGCTGTTAACTGTACTGATATGCATCTTCCAGCAATGCAGTAGCCGTTCCTCCCCGACCTTTTGGTAGCAATAGATGTTCCGGCCGCAATTGTTGCAGCTGGTGGTTAGAGAGACAGGGGCAACGTCATCCTCATTATCTCGGCGAACCATACGCGGAGGAATCCCCACAGACTCCAGCCTTGGGAGGCATAGCTGAGCGGCATGGTGACCTCGAGCGTTCCCCAGTTGCTCTCATTGCCGTAGATGTCCCGTGCCATCGCCTTCACTGTGTAGGTTCCTGTGTCGTTCCATATATTCGTCAGCGTGACGGCCTCGCCGGAATCATAGGGGCCGCACCACTGGACGGCAGGGCAGCCGCCGCCCCATTCCACCCAGATGTATACCTGGTCATCATCGGAATCGATGACGGTGAATGTGAACTCGTAGGACTCTCCTGCTCTTCCCTGTGATGGACCGTCTATGACGGGCGCTTCCGGCGGCGTATTGCTCTTGTCGTCAACAGTCACCATGAGCATCGAGGAGAACTGGCTTTGATCGCCGCTGTTGTCCTCGCTCTTCACGCGGACCTGGTAGGCGCCAGGTGTAGTCCAGGTGCGAGTGACGGCAGCATTCATGCCTGATTGATAATAAGACGTCCATTCGTCCACCTCGCCGTCTCCATCCCAGTCCCAGCCGTAGCGGACTGGGTCGCCGTCCGGGTCGGCTGCGCTCGTGCTGTAGGAAACCTCGTATCCGGCATGGACTTCCCTCGGGCCGTCGGGCTGCTGTGGTGATCCCGGCGACGTATCGCCCATTCTGGTAGGATATCCGGCTGACCGCCAGGCGAGGATGCCGCCTTCCATGTTGTAGATGGTGCCTTCGAATCCCTCGTCAACCAAAAGTTGCGAGGCGCTGGCGCTCCGGCCGCCGCTCCGGCAGTAGACGATGACCTCTTCGCCCGTGTAGCGGGATTTGAACTCGGTCATGCCGTCCTCGGTGCCGAGGGTTGACAGTGAGACATGGCGTGGGAACTCCGGAAAGGGGCTGTTTATGCGCTCGTCGGTCCATTCGGACGTGGTCCGGACGTCGATGGGAATCTGGATGCCGTTGGATGTGTCGTTGAGCATCTCCCAGGCCTCCCCGACGGAGATGTTCTCGTAGCCGTCTGCCATTGCAGCTAAACCGGTGGCGTTGCTAGCGGGTACTGTACCGAGCCCGGTAGAAACGAGCAGGGCCGCCACGGCGATGCTAAGTGCCAGCTGTTTCGAGAGCATTGAAGGTATTATCATAATATTTCTACGCATGTCTGATAAACGAAGGTGTGTTTAAAACGTTTTGTTCGCATCGTTCATGGTCGTTGTCATAAATGTTGTCATCCGTGTTGATGCACATTTTCCAACAATGATATAGTCAACCCTGCCCCCAGCTTCTGGTGGCAGAAGAGTTCCTGGCCACAATTCTTGCAACTAACAGTTATCATACCTAAAGGTTGAATATCCAGATGGCCTGCTCAACGGCTGCCTTGTTGCCCGCTTGACCGACCGAAACTGCTTGGATGGTATGTTTCCAGAATGCAGGCTCATGCCATACAAACTCAAATGGCTCATCGGTTAATGTTGTCTGCAGTTCGTCGTCGATATAGGCCTCGAACTGCTGCCTCCCGTTTGTAATGGCTATCTATACCTTCCGGAGCCGGAGCTCACCGGCAGCAAAAAAGAACTGGATACGCAAGAATAAAGCTGACACTTAGATGATTGAAGAACCATCATGTTCTTTAAATATGATTATGTATATGGAGTTTGATATAGTAAAAGTTGTTCTTTTAGTGGTGACAGTTAGTGCATTAATACTGGCTGCTATTGAGAGCATATCCTATGCCGATGTGGTATCTGAAAAACGCTATATACGAGGATCACAACCCAAAAATTCGACAATTTTAAAGAACGCAGGGAAATAGAATTAGGGGATCTAGGCAAGGGTAGGGAGCTAACCGCATCCTCTTTACCCCAAGATCCCATTGCCAGTTCTTGTAAATATACTCTCTGAAGCCATGACTCACCTTGACTCTCTCACCCATAATTTTCTCGATTCTTGTATTCTTTATCCGAAATTCACCTGTTCCAATCAGAGTAAATTCTAAATAATTATACTTTTATTATGTGCTGTGCATAATTTGATTGGGAATGGTATTTGCCACATTGAGTTTAACGGCTCTATCTTAGTAGAGGGCAGCGTAATAAAACAAATAGGTAATTAATAATATGACAAAAACCCAGTTTGTATCCAACCTGCAGGAAGGCGACATGGTGAAC
>JBNGDQ010000192.1:0-2783 GCA_049975285.1 Thermoplasmatota archaeon | reverse complement strand
TGATACTGGACACGAAAAATCGGCTCAGCACCGCATGTATTGAAAGAGAGTAACAGAGAAGTATGCCGTTTCATATCATTTTTGTTATGAAGGTATGGATGTCCTCTGCTATATCCCGCCAACTGCTGTTACAAAAAAAATGATGGCAGCCATCATACACCCTGTATTCGGCACCATATTTTTCAGCTAACCGTTTAACCAAATCAATGGTACATATTCTATCGTTCTTTGTCGCAATGAACAGAAGCGGACAGTTGACCTTTGTTTCATCGACGGCTATCTTGTTTCGTCCGAGCTCACGCGTGACAATGGCTGATTGCTTTTCCAGGTTTTCATAGATACGTCTTGCCTTCTCTTCCTCCACCCCGACCAACATATATTTTCTAACATAGTCATAATCTTCTTTAAACGGCTTCCCCCAGATGACATTTAATGCATATTTCGCAGAGTCTAAGACAATCTCACCACGGAATTTTATTCCTTTGGGTGCTGCAGAGCATATTGCAACGCCACCTTTTATAGTGGCTTCCTCTGCTACTTTTTGCACAATCAAACCGCCCATTGAATGTCCAATCACAATATCGTCTTCCATCACCATTGCCGTTACTTTATCTACATAATCCTGCATACACACGTGTCTCAAATCCAGCCCTTCTTTTAAGTCTACAGCACGGCATGAAAACCCTCTCTCGCTAAAATAATCGATGAGAGGAGACCACACATCAGCATTGGATAGCATTCCATGAACGAAGATAAGCATACTCAAGAAAATGATAGCCAGACTTAAATAGCTTTGGAATTCCAAGAATCCGAAGCCGACATTGCACCGGTCCTATATACGATTCACATACTGTTCACGAGCGCACTGCACGCCTCAATAATACAAAGACAGGATATGTATGTCCTGGTTCCATCGCGTTTACGAAAGAAAACGCATTATGGCTGTCTGGAAAAATTGCTTCGAGCATGCAATATACGACGGCTTCTATTATGCCTGCCCAAAAGCTTTATACAAGCAGCAGGTTGGGATTCCTGGTTCAAGGATGGATAATGCTAGAAAATAGAGAGGTAAAGCTGGAGGAGATTGATACATGTCCAGAATGTAACTCCGCCCGGATTGCTCATGACTATGAGCGGGGAGAATTAGTGTGCAAACAATGTGGACTGGTCATCGAGGATCGCTATATAGACCACGGGCCGGAATGGCGAGCCTACAACCAAGAAGAATGGAACAAGCTAGCGCGAACGGGGACCCCGATAAAGGATTCCTCAGACCTCCCCACCGTTATCAGCTGGAAGAATACAGACAGCTATGGCAGAGCAATCCCCAGCCGGAATCGCCCAAGTATATACCGGTTGCGGAAATGGCAACGGATGGTCGGCAGAAAAAAGAGTCCTGAACGGAATATGGCCGCTGCTATGTCCCGATGTGACAGAATGTCATCGAACATGGAATTGCCCCGGCGGGTCCGAGAGGCAACCGCCATGTTGTACCGAAGAGCAGTAGAACACAAGCTGATACGGGGAAGAAGCATGGAGACAATCACTGCTGCTGCCCTCTATGCTGCGTGTCGGCAATGCGGCGTTCCCCGCACCTTTGAGGAGGTAGCAGATTCCTCGGGGATAAACAGGAAGGACATTGGCAAAACCTACCGTTTTCTATCCCGTGAACTGGAGCTCAAACTCATGCCGCTCCAGCCGCAGGATTACCTGTTCCATTTTTGCCGAAAACTTGAACTAGATGAAGACATCGAACGCAAGGCGCTGGAAATGCTTCAATTGATAGAAGAACAGGGATTGACGAGCGGGCGAGGCCCCACGGGGATGGCAGCAGCTATCATCTACATCACCTCGCTTTTAGCGGGAGACAATCGAACGCAGAGCGAAGTGGCCACAGTTGCAGGGGTCACTGAGGTCACCATCAGAAACCGATACAAAGAGGTAGCAAACCACCTTGACATCGATATCACGAATAAGATATAGACACAAGAGAGAAGGTGCGTTTGGGAGACGGGCTAAGGCTAGGAGTGCCTGAATAAAAGAAAGGAGAAAAGAGAGGGGGGCAGCTCCCCCACATCCTGCTCTCTAGCTACTTGGTGAGCACGATTTCCATGGAGGAAACATTGCGGGAATCGCCTTCCTTTGATTCGACCTCCTCGGTGTTAATCGAGATGTTTTCGATGGTTATATCCTTCAAAAACCGGTGCCGGGTTATCTCCGCTGCATCTACGGCCCTGGAGATAGCTTGACCACGAGCCTTCAGCGTCACCGTTTTCGCGCCCTGCTCAAACTCCGTTATCACAGCTATCACATAGCTCATGGGCGCCTTGGTTCCGACATATACGATATGTTCTTCTTCGTTCACATGTATCACCACGCCTCCTATTGCCAGAGGTTATTTAAAGCTGTGTATGGGGATACCCTCCTCCGGTGAGCTAGGAGGGTAGCTGATGGAAACCTTTATGGGTATGGCACGCTATGCCTATGTATGGATGATGCGGCTGTTACCGTGGAGAACATGGTTGCCTCCACCAAGATTGCTGATGAACTTGATTTGATCGAATTAGCCAAGAATCTCTCTGACACTAAGTATCAGCCGAAGGTCTTCCCTGGCCTGATACTCCACATGGCGGAGCCGAAAGTTACATTTCTCTTATTCAGCACAGGCACGATGGTGCTTACCGGGGCAAAAACTCAGAATGATATTCAAAAAGCAGTAGGAAAGCTGCTGGATATGCTCAGACAGACAGGTGTACAGGTAATAGATACTCCTGATGTCAGGG
>JBNGDQ010000191.1:0-2792 GCA_049975285.1 Thermoplasmatota archaeon | reverse complement strand
AATGGGCCCGGCCGGATTTGAACCGACGACCATCTGGTTATGAGCCAGACGCTCCACCAGCCTAAGCTACGGGCCCTCGGATTCCATATTCAGCCCGAATATAAAAAAGTGGCTGTTCACTGCTCAGATGACAACCGCTGGCATTGGAGCTTCATGTGGTCTTCAGCTTGCCCAGGATGGGCTCATAGATGGCGCCCTTGTCCATGAGCGACGTCAGCGCCTCCTCGACCAGATGCCGGTCGAGGCCCTGCTTTGCTGCATGATCCACGATGTCATCCCACAGGGCTCCCTCGTCGCCCGCTAGTTCCTGCACTGCAGCGAAGACGCTCTCCTCGGCGTCGTCCATGTCTTCCTCGTAGTCGATGCGTCCGGAGCTGAAATGCGACAGGGCCTCTCGGAGCAGGAAGCGGTAGTGCTCGACGTCGATGTCATCGTACGCCTCGATGGCGGTGACGACGCCGCGAGCCAGCGCCGGCGGATACCCGAGGTCGCGGAGCTTGTACTCCGATGCCGGGTTCATGTCCAGCGCCTCCGCCATGGCCTCGATGCGCTGCTTGGTCTGCCGGGCTGCTTCGATGATCCAGTAGTCGCGCATGGCTTCGTCGACCTCGCGGACCATCTCAGGGCGGACGGATACGAAGAGGACGCCGTCTTCTGGCTCGTAGGCCCGGGCTTTGCCGGCGACGGCGACGTAGCTGGGAGTGTCTGCCTCTGAGAAGAATGTAGCTTCATCGGGTTGATACTGGCCGGCGTAGACGGCGTAGATGCCCGTCGGATCTGATATATGCGCCCGCCACATTTCGCCCTCCTGAGCCACGTTTTCCACGTCGGTGAGCACGCCGACCAGGTACAGGCGGTTGATCATGGCGCCCAGCGGGGTGACCACGTAGGAGGGCGACATCTGTTCTTCGCCTTCTATGTGATGCATTGCTTCGTTGTATTCTCCTGCGAAGACGCGCCAGGCTGGCTCTCTCATGTGTCTCCCTCCAGTTCAGCGAGGAGCTCGGCGCCCTGTTGCTGTATGTTCGGCTCTATGGGCTCGACCTGGTTCACGATGACGGTCACGCCGTACTCGTCGGAGAGCGCGTTCCCCTGGATGTATACGGGGTGTGCTATCAGGCGGTCCATGATGGCCTGCTCGACGACTTCGTTGCCCTGCTCCTCGGCGAGCTTCTGGTATTCCTCCATCGTGGTGTCCATGAGTTTCTCGGTGACGGAGCGGTCCATGATGGCGGTGACCGCGCCGGTGCCATCGTCGACGACGGCTTTGATGCGGAGGTCCGGTTGTCCTTCGACATCTCCGTCGATGACGCAGACGCCGTCCCGGAGCGCCCGGTTGCACTCGGGGCAGCGCTCGATGAGGCCGGAGCCCCGCTGTATCTCGATGACGACGCCTTCCAGGGGGACGTCGACGCCGCCGCCGGTCTCCACGACCTTGTACATGGGCGTTACCTGTGAGGCGACCTGGTCGACCGGCATGCTCTCGTCGAGCTGCTCCACTGTGGCGTTTTCATCGAAGACGAGCTGAGGGGTGCCCTGCCAGGATTTGACGTAGGCTCCGCTGATGCCCACGACGTCTCCTTCGGAGATGTCCATGTCTGCCCAGACGGTGTAGCGTATCTTGCCTGTCGGGTCGCCCAGGATGCCGCTGTAGAGCGTCTTTGCTTCATCATCCACGGTGACCTCTTGTTCCTCCATGCTTATGATTTTTCCCTGCACCGACACGTTGGACAGCCCGGGGCGGAGGTCGGCGATGGAGAAGCGCTGCGGCTTCCGTTTCACTAGGTCGATGTCCTCATCGGTTTTCTCCACGGTGGTCCATTCGGAGATGTTGAGCCGGGGTTGACCGCTCCATTCACCGGCATATGCATTATCGATGGCGACCACGTCGTCCTTGGTCAGGCCGAAGTCTTTCCAGGCGGTGAACGGCAGGACGGCGGTTTCATCGCCGATGAGCCCCTTATATATGGTTCGGGTTTCTCCTTTTACTTCGACCTCTCGCTGCTCGACGGTTACGACCTTGCCGGTGAAGCGGAGGCGTTTGTCGCCGGGCGTGATGTCGCCCAGTTTTTTTTCCATGGATGACGGGCCCATGGGTGAGGCGCCGAACTTTTTCAAGACGGCCTGTTTTGCCTGGTCGACGGGCACGCCGTACTCGATAAACTTTTTGAGATTTTCTTTGACTTCTTCCTTGTTGGCTTCCTCGTCGAGGGCGTTGATAACCTCGTCAACGGCTGCGTCAATATCCTCTGTCATGATTCCCCAGAAACGTATCAGCAGATGGCTATAAAGGTTTTGAGGAGCAGCTATTCCGTCATCGCGATTTCTCCGTTGCGGTGGTGCTCGAGCGCCAGGGTCACGAAGAGTGTCACAGCGGCAGCGCCGAGCAGTCCGGCGAGCACGAGAAAGGGTACCTCGAAGCCGTAGTGCGTCGCTGCGTAGCCGACGACGGCCGATGTGGGGCTGCCGACTAGGATGTTCACGGAGCGGTAGAAGCCGAGCTTGCCGGCGCGGCCTTTCACCTCCCACTGGTTCATTAGGTAATGGTTGTGTACCAGGAAGATGCTTGTAAACGTGGATAGCAGGAAGCTGACGGCGAGCACTACTGGCAACGCCTGCGTGGCAACGATGGATACAATCGCGGCGGTGCCGACGGCAGTGAGCACGCCGACGATGAGCCGCGGCCGATACCTGTCGGAGAGGCTGCCGATGATGGGCTTCCAGATGAAGCCGCCGAAGATGAGCACCGCGAACGAGAGACCGGCCTCGAGGCTGCTGAAGGCTTTTTCCTC
>JBNGDQ010000190.1:0-2802 GCA_049975285.1 Thermoplasmatota archaeon | reverse complement strand
AAGCGTGTATGCACGTATTCAGCCATCTCATAAAAAGTTATTCCCCTGTCGTCCGCCCCAGTATCCTTCAGCCGGGGAACACCCACCGGAGGAAGATTGGCAGGTGTAACAATTGGAAGAGCATCCAGCGAGCGTACATACCGGGATGCCAGGCGTTGAGGATATGGCTCTCGTACATCTCGACGTCGTCATCCCAGCATATCTCCGACGGCATGACTGGGCCACGAAGCGAGCCGCGCACGTCGAGATTGATGCCCTGATGCCAGTAGGCAGCCCAGACGAGCTCCGTACAGTACCAGGCCGTCGCGTCACCGCCCGGGTCCTTGGAACGATTAATCATGGGACGTAGAAAATTGAGATACTGGTAGGGCTTTCCGAGCTGTGACGTAGCGAAGGCTACGGCCGCCAGGCGCTGTGACTCGTTGGCGGTGGCCACTCGCCCGTACCGGATCGCCTCTGTATAGGGGGCGAGATAACTGGTCTCCACGATGCGGACGACACCCTGGCCGGCCGGCGTCGCCTCCACGATGTTGCCGTTGCCGATGTACAACGCCACGTGGTCCCAGCCCGGGTCGGTATCGTAATGGCTCCATTCACAGAAAAAAATGTCCCCGGGCTGCAGCGCTGTCTCCTCGCATCCCTGAGCCGCTATCTGCTGTAGCGCTGCCCCGGCAGGCGTAAACAGCATCGACGTCATGATGGCTGCTGCAACCACGCTGGCACCAATCCGGCTTCGTGTCATCCCGGCATATCAAGGCAGGGTCACATATAAAGATTGTTCAACCCGACGGCAGATGATTACAAATATTAAATATACCCTATGGAATTATCAATGAGGATGATACCTATGCCAGGGGAGGAATTAAAGAAGGATAAGGTACGGAGCATGTTGACGCCCGAAGTGCTGGTCTGCGGCGGCTGCCAGGAAAAATACGCCGACCAGGCATCCTGCGCCGGCTGCGGGAAGAACATGCTCCATCCCGACTACAACGGGATGGTCTACGAGTGCCCGCTCTGCGGGGAGCTCTACTGTGAAGCCTGCTGGGATAAAAAAGAAGAGCACGAGTAGCACGGCGGACAGCGCTATCTATCACGGCGATACGTCGCGACGTTGGTCAATGAGAATCCAGTTCTGGTAGAATGCATCAGTTATATCTTTCTCTTTTGGCTCCCCTCTATCCTTTTTTTATATGAGATATTTGCTTGTCTGATAGTAGAAAATGGAGAGGTCGCAACATAACGTCACCTCGCCTTTTGGGTCTGTTGGGGCATGCAGCAACGTTTAAGATAACGCCAGGGTTACAGAGACCATGCACGCCGGAGTGACCAGTAAATACATGGCAGTCGTAATGATATGTATCCTGCTCGCCGCGGGAATATGCAGCGGGGGAGCCTGGCCGCATAGGAGCGACAACGAATCCCCCGGGCAGCATGTAGATGATACTATGGCCTGCGCCGTGGCAAATGGGTTTCTCGTCCGCCACGACCGGGCAGCATGGACCATCGAGATGGTCCAAAGCATAGCCAGCCACGATGAAACGCTGGCCTACCTCGTGTCACTCAGCCCGCAGGGATACATCGCCGTCAGCGCCCACCGGGCTCTTCCCCCCGTCGTCGCGTACTCGTTTACCTCGCCTGCTCCGCTGACCGACGATACATCATTCCTCGAGTTGCTCAGAGCCGACCTGTCCACGCGGCTGGAACACCTCGACCGGTTGCCTTCCGAGGTCGTCGAGCAGTGGGACGCTGACTGGGCAGATATAGGTAACGGCATGGCAGTTGCATCGTTTGAACAGTGGCCGCCCGAGGGGAGTACCTCGACCGGTGGCTGGGTGGAGACCACGTGGAGCCAGGATGCCCCCTACAACCAGTACTGCCCCCTGGATACCAATGCGGGAGAGCGAAGCGTAGCCGGCTGCCCCGCGGTGACCATGGCCCAGATTCTCACCTATCACCGCACCGTGGGCAGCGCCCGGTTCAACGACAGCGACGACTACCTGCACAACTACAACGGTCTCCGGTACACGATAGATGATGACCATGAGGCCTACGATTTTCCCTCGTTCCCTGTGCTCAACGACCGGCTCGACGAGGCAGCAGCCCGTTTCGAGGCCGGGGAATCACTCACCGAGCAGGACATGGCAGCAGTGATATTTGCCTGCGGCGTCGCAGCCGAGCAGGTGTACTCCGCTGCGGGCTCGGGAACGTTCGGCGTCGGGCAGGCCGACCAGGCATATCAGCGATTCGGCATCCCGCACGATTTGAAGCAAGACGGGGACGTATACAATCGGCTGGCGATGAACATGATACATGGCCTGCCAGCTCATCTCGCTGTAGTCAACGAGGACTGGACCGCGGGCCACAATCTCGTCGTGGATGGCTACAACACGGATGACTACTTCCATCTCAACTATGGATGGGGTGGCAGCTACGACGGCTGGTATCTGCTTCCACAGGAGATGCGCTTCGACCTCACCGTCCTGGAAGGCATCGTGCTGGATATTCTTTACGCGCCGGAGGACGCCGACGTCTACTGCCCGGGCTCCCTCCACTGGACAGCCATAGAGCCTGGAACAACGGTGCAGGGCTCCATCCCGGTGGCCAACGTGGGCGCAGCGAACTCGTCGCTTCACTGGCAGGTCGTGGAGCATCCCGAGTGGGGTACATGGACGTTTGAGCCATCGGAGGGTACCCTCCGGGCGGGAGAGTCCACATCCGTCGAGGTCACGGTGACCGGGCCGGAGCGCAGCCTGCGAAATTATACGGGTCACGTCAAAATAGTGAACGTGGATGACCCTGATG
>JBNGDQ010000189.1:0-2804 GCA_049975285.1 Thermoplasmatota archaeon | reverse complement strand
AAAGTCATCAAAATACATGCCTTCGCTGCTGTGATTAGTCGTGGTGATGTTGTTATGGCAGTACTGGATATCACCCATAAGGAATGACGAGGTACCGTACATCTTATAGCCGTGGTAATCCATGTCTGGCACATGGATACCCTTACCAGATGCATATATCCTGTTGCGGTTGACCAAGAAATCACCCAGGGTAAACGATGAGTTCGTCATGTTATACCCCCAGTAATTGGAGTCGTATATGTAGATACCTTCTGCCCCTGCCTCATTATTGTAGTATGCGGTGACGTTATTGTCCACCACCATAACATTCCCCATGGTGAACAACGAGTCATTCATATGATGGCCCCAGTAATCAAGATTGTTGATATAGATACCGTCGTCGCTGGTAACATTAATCGTGTTATTGGCAATCAGGACGTTGCCCATAGAAAACGAAGAATTATTCATGCTGCAACCCCACCTATTGAGGTTGTTGCCGTAGATGCCATCTCGAACGTTATTGCCGGTGGGGTTAACGGTGATATTGTTGTTCAGTATCTTGATGTTTCCCATGGTGAAGGAGGAATCCTGGGACATATTGTAGCCCCAGTGGTGCAGGTTGTTAAGGTTGATGCCCCACCAATCGACTGAGATATTGTTTTCAGCTATCAGGAACCCAGAGAAGGTAATGTTGGCAGCGTTCTCTACATTTTCTCCCCAGTTCTGCGGATTGTTGAAAAAAACCCCATGTCGGCCAGCAGTTATTTCGTTACTACTGATGTTAAACAAGCCGAGAGAAAACATTGCATCGTCCATGTTATATGCCCAGGGATAGAGATTATTGAATTCTATGGCAGTATAATCCGACGTGATACTGTTATCGGTTACCCATAGGTCACCAAATGTTGCTACGCCGCCTGTCATGTTGTATCCCCAGTGGGTTAAATAATTAAAATACATGCCAGTCTTCTCAGCATCGATGGTATTATTTATTACATAAATACCCCCGAAGTTAAACTGGGCTGAGCCCTGCACCTCACAACTCAGGTTTTTTAGAGAGTCTATATAGAAGCCGTAAGATCCTGTGGTGACATTGTTATCTGTAATAATGAAGGCTCCGATGCTGCAGGAGCTGCTATCCTGCAGGTCATATCCCCAATTCTCGGCAACCATATGAACAGCATTATCTGCCTCGATAGTATTGTTGTGAATGACATGATTGCCGATGGTGAAGGACTGACTGCCGGTAAGCCCATACCCAATATTGGTGGCATTGAGATAGATACCATCCATCGTAGCCGTGATAGTGTTATTGCTGAATGTGAACCCCAGGGCACTGCAGTTGATGCCATAGCTCGCATTGGTGATATTGAAGCCATTGATAGTCACGTTATGAGCAGTGACAGTGAAACCAGTGCCCCCCATAGCATCGATGACTGGCTTGGATCCATTGATTATTGTCACTGATTTATCCACGACCACATTCTCACGGTACGTATGTTCATGGACGATGATGACAAATTCATCACCGGCAGCATTGATAGCGGCCTGAATAGTTGAATAATTGCTAGGGCCTGTCCCGCCGACGTGGAGTATAGGCAGGCTAACCCCTGTGCTCTCCGGAAGATAATATAACGCCGCCATCAAAGCCCCAACCATTATACAGACGCCCGCAACACCAAAAACCTGTTTTTTTACCCTAGGATTCATAGTATTTCCTCCAGACAATTTATGATTATATAACATAAAACCAGTTATAAACTATTCTATTTTTTGGTTAGCATTGATTAGCAGATACTGCCTCCTACCAAAAAAATAATAGAAACGATATTGTTGTAAAAACTTACTTCTAGTATCATACCATACTGTAAAGGTGAGTTTCAGCATAGAAATGTAAGATTATTTCTGGATGCAGGATTTGAACAATAGATAAAAAACCCCCTAAAAACAGGGCGTTAAGCCAAGAAAGACCTACCAAATAATATCACCAAATATTGCGGACTTGGTGAACCAATAAAATGCAAACATACGCAGGTTGGATAGTGAGAAATAGACATTCAGATAAGAATTTAAGCTGGGCATCGTAACCTTTTTGTATCGTCGTATCTCCCCCCTCCACCTATTTTTATGCTGCCAGTATGCTATATTAAATGGATTGTAGTATGGCTTCCACAGCGCTTTTACAACATAGGGGCTCTGTCGCTGTTCCGCAGCTTAGGCTTTCAGTGGGAAGCTATCGGATTGACCGATTCCTTAATGGTTTTTTCTCGTCACAACTGTATCATGTTGTGGGGTCATCTATGGTTGTTCAGGCCATATGTGCTATGGTGATGGTGCAGACGGTGCAGCAGTTTGATGGTACTATTGTGTTCCTTGATGGTGGCAACGCAATCGATCCATATGTTATTGCCCGGTGTGCTCGTGCTCGGCGAGCTGATGCTGACCATGTATTGTCAAATATTCAGGTTGCTCGGGCGTTCACTGCTTACCAGCTTGATACGCTCATCAAACAGATTCCCCATTATGTAACAGAGTATAATCCGCAGCTGGTCATCGTGAACGGCATTACTGATCTCCTGCATGATAAAGATGTCACGCAAGCGGAGGCAGACCGCCTACTCTCGCAGTGGCTTCCACGTAGCAAACAGCAGGCCGATATGCATAATCATGTAGCCCTAGTCACCACTCGGAGAGATACCTCGTTTTCCCATCATCTCATGTGGTATGCCGATAACTCATATTCATTTGACCGTCAGGGAGATACCATCCATGTGGGTATAGCCGGCCAACAGCGCTATCTCCAGTATCAGCCAGTTCCCTTGTAT
>JBNGDQ010000188.1:0-2811 GCA_049975285.1 Thermoplasmatota archaeon | reverse complement strand
ATACTCGGGGGGAGAATACGGTCACCATATTCCAGGATCAAAATGGTGTGAAACGACTCCGGAGGGAGATGACCTCAAAAATGGGTGCCTATGATGACCTCATCAACCGGCAGGCACAACAAATAGAGCAACTGAAAATCAAACTGGCGGAATATGAGCAGTCAAAGGGTCAGCTTCTTGGTAAAGAATTACTGGCAGCATTGCAAAATGATCAAGATTTCGCGAAACAATTTGCCACTACTCTGGCAACCCAGCTAAAAAATATTAATCAGGAATGAAATATCCATCAAAATAGGGGCATTTGTATCACATAGGTTTATAAATAAAACGGATTTGTATCACATAGTTTAAAATACCCTAAGCGATTGATAGATGTTAGATGCAAACTCAATTCCGAGCCAACCATCTAACATCTTTAGAATGGTTTTCTGAGCATTATTGCGCTCAATGTGACAAGCATTGCGAAGAGGGCTCGGTGGAAATGGTTCTTTGTTTATTGTCCCACATTAACGAAGCATATAGAGGCAATCGATCAGGGTCATCAAATGGAAAAAATGAGATAGAAAGGAAGGCAGAAGATGAGCTCACGATTTCCCCACGTTGAAATAACGTATGGTGTTATTCTCTCGGCAGATATAGCTACCATTCAGAGAATCCATGAACTTCTAAACGACCTGCCCGGCTGCCGCATCATCTATCAGAGGACATCTGGCGGGCGGTTGACTATAGTGGAGGGAGACGATGACCGGTGACACCAAAAAATCTAAGCGATTTCGTGTGGCATTCAACCAACCATATGAGTCGTTCAAAAAAGGGAGCGTTACTGAGGTCGTTGATAGTGATAAAATCCGACAGTTAGACGATGAGGGCATCCTGACTATCCTGGAAGAAGAGCACACAGACCATGACGACGTCAACGGCGTTCGAGTGATGTGTATGAAATGTGGGAAAGAGATAGTTATCCCCCATAACGAATGGCCACCAGAGAAATGCCCACCATTGAGCGAGGGAGGATGCGATAGAGTTACCGCGTGGGAGTACACCAGTGATCAGCAGCGTGAAAAACACCTGGGAAAATATTTCCGTCCCGAAGATAAGCATGGCAGATTTCTACCGCGTCGGTTCGTCATGGACATCATCAAAACGGATACTTTTATCACCTTCAAGGATGTCAGCAAGAACAGCATCTACGTCTATGACGACACAGATGGCATATATCACGATGCAGCGGACTGCTATATAGAGAAGAGAGTGCAGGATATCTTGGGTGATGAAACCACCACGCGTCGTGTAAAGGAGGTGGTCAACGGTGTCATGCGGGAAACCTATGTTGAGAGGGATATCGTGTGCGATGACCCTCAATATATTCCCCTAGAGAACGGTGTCTATGACCTAAAAATTGATGAACTAAAACCTCACGACCCAGGCAGGGTGTTCCTCTCCTCTATACCGGTATGCTACGACGCCGACGCCGATTGCCCACAAATCAAACAATTCCTATCAGAGGTGCTCCATGAACGCGATATCCCTGTTATGCAGGAGCTCTGCGGCTATATCCTCTACACAGCGTCACCCTACGACGTGATAACGCTACTGGTAGGCGGTGGCGCTAACGGAAAGACCACCTGGCTCAATGTCCTGAAGCACTTCTATGGTCAAGCTAACCTATCACATGTACCGATGCGCGATTTATCACGCAATAGGTTTGCCTCAGGCCAACTCTATGGAAAGCTGGCGAATATAAGCAATGAGATAGCGAAGACGAAACAAGGCACTCTGGCGAACACGGGGACACTCAAGAACATCGCCGGTGGCGACACGATATGGACTGACGTCAAATGGAGCAAAAAGGGACGTATCTTCGCTCCATATGCCAAAATGGTTTTCGCTCTCAATGAAGCCCCTGCCGTGACGGAGGACACGCTGGCCTGGTGGCGCCGGCTGATGATACTGCCGTTTCCTAATACATTCAAAGGTGACGATGCCCTGAATAGAAATATCTTGGTGCAGGAGTTGACTACGGAACGAGAGCTATCAGGTTTTTTTAACTGGTGCATCGAAGGACTGCACCGTCTATTAGAAAACGATGGGTTCAGTTATAACATCACCATAGACGAGGTTAGAGAACAATATCAGCGCATCAGCGACAGCATCGCAGCGTTTGTAACCTCCGAGTGTACCCTAGACGTACGAGCACCCGTCATACCCAGAGACGATCTGTACCGGGCATATCTACAATGGTGTCAACGGGAGGACATTGCAAGCCTGGATAAGTCAGTGTTCAACAGGCAACTACCACAAAAATGTGATGGGAGAGTCAAAAAATGTAGACCAACCATAGCGGGCAGGAGAGTGCGATGCTGGGAGGGTATCATGCTCACCGATGTGAGCACATATGATGGTCTACGGATAAGCCAAAAACAGAATGAAGGCGCTCAGGAGGATTTAGATGAATACTGAACAATATCTAGGAATCCCAGCATGTCCAGGATGTCCAACCTCCATGCAACTTTATGCAGCGGTTGCTATCTATCTTTGGGCTAATACAATGACATCCTGGGCAGGTAATTTTAAGAGCTACCCTGGACAGGTGTCCCTACATGAGATGTCCAGCATGTCCAACATGTCCAGGCAAATCTACCAATTTAGGGATACCAATCAGAGCATATCTTACTCTATAGAAAAGAAGTATCCGGTATCATGGACATCCTGGACGTCTTGGGCAGTAAAGAGTACATTTCAAAGTAAAAAATCATATTTGAGATTCCGTAAAGGCGTTGACGGCGTCTTCGTTATCAGCGACATCTGGCT
>JBNGDQ010000187.1:0-2811 GCA_049975285.1 Thermoplasmatota archaeon | reverse complement strand
TAGTGGGGCCATATGTCAGGGATCGTAGGGGTGCTACAGAAATATGAAGACTATACGTGTTATGGCGGTCATTGCTCTCCTTGTTTTTTTGCCGATGGAGCTTTCGCCTTCGCATATTGACGAGGTAATGGGTCCCCCGTTTTCGGCCGCAGATGAACCCGATGCCCCATCCATCTGGGTACACGAAAATGTCACTCTGGTGATAATCGAAGAGCCGTTTGAGTGGCGTGCTATTGCTCATACCTGGGATGGTCAGGCAGTTTACCATGAAAACCTGGTTCTGATGCACGTGGCACGTGAATATGAGCCAGACTTTGTTATGGCGTATTCAGGATACATTGTTTACTACGACATGTGGACGGACATGTACGGCACATATCGTGCCGTTCACAATCCGTACTCGTCGCATACCGGCGGGGATATAGCAATTGATGGTGACGGTATACTGTGGTTGGTTTGCGGTGGTTATTCCCATCAGGTACCAATACGGCTGTACCGGTCAAACGAATCCCTGAACCTTTTTAACTGGACGCATGTGGCCACCGTTTCCACGACGTACGGAGCGACTGCGCCATCCGTCATCGTCAACGACACGCTGGTTACTGTTTTCTGGCGGGATGGCCCCAATGATGCTAGCAGCACCAAAATACGGATGAAAACATACTGGAAATCGAATTTCACCCTCAAAAGAGATAAGAACATCGCCGTTGGAGGACACAACACATGGACGCTGACCAACTCTTACACAGCCACCACGTACGAGCCACAGACAGACGAACATTTTCTTTCCTGGAGCTACAAAAGGACCATCCCCTCAGAACTGTGGGGCAGTATGCCTTTCATTAAGGTCGTTGGCATGGGGGAGGACTTTGTTGCTAGCGACGGCATCAGCTACCGTCTCAAGGACGATGGTGACGGCTTAATAGAGTTCAAAGAGGCAGATATTCCCCAAAACGGCGTATTGGTGGAGCGCTTTGATGGTGCTGCAGCCCATATACAGATAGGAAGAACTCCGTCGGGAACGCTCTATTTTGCAAAAATTTTGAATGTTGAGTCCGATAGTTCCCGTGTCACAAATCATTCTCTATGTATCTCGTATTCCCAAAACAAAACATGGATTGGCAATGACGTCATTGGTCACAACAAAGGCATCGGAGTAGAGAACTGCGTGGTGGATACACAAAACTATTTTGGTGCATTATACGCACAAAACAACAAAATTTACTTGACTTGGAAAAAAAACAACCAATGGCAGCCGCCGCTCTGCATTGTCCATGACATCCATAACATCACGGGCATATCAGTCGCCGCTCCGGCAACAGCCCAGGACATAGATGACTCCGTTCGTTTCTTCTACTCAACCACACCTCAGCAGATAAGCGAACCTAATCGCAGAGGATTCTACAACATGGACAACAACATAAGATTCGGTTTTTTCAACATGCAATTGCTGGCCAGTCGAAATACTCCCCCTCTATGCACTCTAAGTGCTGCTCCCGAGTCGGGGTATGCTCCGCTCACCGTCAGCTTTTTTATGAGCGCATCTGATGAGGACTCCATTGTTTCTTGGAGTCTCGATGTCGACGATGATGGTCTGGCCGAATATGGCGGTCAAGGCTCTCCACCGGCAGTCCGGTTACATACCTATCAACACCCCGGTGAGTACACAGTTCGTCTCACCGTCACCGATACTCAGACTGCCGCTGAGGACATAACAGCGACTGTAATGGTCTATGCGGATATACGGACTCCCCACTGTGAGCTGTCGGTTGCTCCCGAGTCGGGGTATGCTCCGCTCACCGTCAGCTTTTTTATGAGCGCATCTGATGAGGACTCCATTGTTTCTTGGAGTCTCGATGTCGACGATGATGGTCTGGCCGAATATGGCGGTC
The DNA here is from genome assembly GCA_049975285.1 of Thermoplasmatota archaeon. Lineage (GTDB taxonomy): Archaea > Thermoplasmatota > E2 > UBA202 > DSCA01 > CAZESS01. The sequence continues at coordinate 919 of JBNGDQ010000187.1, read as the reverse complement.
AAGGCTCTCCACCGGCGGTACAGAACCATACCTTTGGCGCACCGGGCCTCTATACGGCCGTTTTACACGTTTCATGGCACAGTGAAACGGTTGTTTCCCGTAGCCAAGAGATTGTAGTGGGGCAAAGCATTGACCCCAAACCCGAAATAGATATTATTTACCCGCAGGCTGGCGATGTGGTTAACGGTGTTGTCCGTATAGAGTGGGCAGTCAAAAATGTGTCGTCACCGCTTGTGGATATCAGTATCCTCTACAGCGATACCAACGGAACCATCTGGCGCCCCCTTGCCCAGAATATCCTAGACGGTCAGACAACGTATCTCTGGGACACTACCTCACTTGGTGACGGCACCCATTATCTGCTCAAAGTGGTTGCCACAGATGAAGAAGGCTGCATCAGTTCAGGTGTCTCTGCCGGTCCTTTTGTCATCTATAACAATCTTCTAAAAGCGTGGCTTACGTTTCCCACACCTGGCTGTCTTATTATCTATGATAAAGTAATTATGCCCCTGCTGACGCCCACCATCGTGGTTGGAAGTATGCGAGTCGCGGTTAGCACGATGTGCGGTCTGCCCGTGGACACTGTCGAATTTTATCTTAACGGCGTTTTGAAATTTAATGACACACAGCCTCCTTATCAGTGGCTATGCAATGAATGGAGCTTTGGCCGGTGCTCGGTAGAAATAGTGGCCCGTGATTGTCAGGGAACCCGTGTTGCCGATATGGCGGATGTTTGGTTTTTCAATATGCCTCGTTTTGAGCATTAAAATTACTGAGTTGGTTCACCAGTTACTAGGTTGCATCCATAGTCGTCACAACTATGCTCACTTTGGTAAAACCATTTTCAACGTTTAGCTATCCACGGGCAGGGTTATGGTGAAGGTGGTCCCTTCTCCCTCGGTGCTGGCGGCGGTGATGC
>JBNGDQ010000186.1:0-2816 GCA_049975285.1 Thermoplasmatota archaeon | reverse complement strand
CATGAGTAGTGCAGCATGGCAGAAGTATAATGCATCCTATAACCCTGAGAATAATACGGTCACATTTGACCCCCCAGCGGGCGTCTATGCTCTCTTTGCCGAGGATATACGGCCCCCGTCAACCTCGACGCAGACATCGCAGCCCAGCCATGCTGGCTATGTGTCCACGCCGACCTATATTTATCTTGACAGTATGGATAACGGCTCCGGTGTCAATACCACGTTTTATCGGGTGTGGCATAATGGCAGCTGGACGAATTGGACCTTGTACAGCACAGGGTTCCTTATGGACGGCGAAGGCATCTATTATCTAGAATATTATTCGATTGACCAGTCTGGGAACAATGAAAGCATACAGAATGAGACCTTCCAGACTGACAATGCTGTCCCGACAACCACGTTGTCCATCGGCCAGCCGCACCATGTCACCGCTACTACGTATGTCTCTGCGGCAACACCCTTTACGCTAACTGCGATAGATAACCCTGTGGATAACCAGAGCGGCGTCAATGTTACCTGGTATACCATCGATGGATTGTTTTATGTCAACTCCTCGTTCACCCTGGAGGGCTATCCTGATGGCTGGCACACTATCACGTGGGGCAGTCGAGATTATGTGGGCAACAATGAAAGTGGGAATACCCGGACTGTTTATCTTGATGCTATGAGTCCGGATACCCATCATTCAGTGCAGGGACAGTCGGGTACAAACGGTTGGTATCTGGGAGCTGTTAGTATGAATTTGACGGCATGCGATGACGCCTCCGGTGTCAATACCACGTTGTATCGGGTCGATGAAGGAGCCTGGCAAACGTACGTGGAGAATTTCACTCTTTCATGTGATGGGGTATATCTGGTGTCCTATTATTCAGCTGATAATGTGGGTGGTATCGAAAATGTGACCACTGTTGAGATAGCTATCGATACTCTGGCACCCGTCACTCAGTCTACAGTTACTGGAACCTTGGGTGAGAATGACTGGTATGTGAGCAATATATCGGTTTCTCTTAACGCTTCTGATAATCTGTCCGGTGTTAATACCACATGGTATCGGGTTGACACTGGAGCCTGGCAGGTGTACCAGGATGCTTTTATAATAGCTGGTGAGGGCACGCATGCCATCAGGTATTATTCCGTTGACCAAGCGGGAAACATCGAGGCTGTGACCACAGAGATGGTAGCTATTGATGCCACCCCGCCGGTTACAACAGCGACGCCTGACCCCCCTGGGCCCTCGGGCATGCATGGCTGGTACACCGACTCGGTGACCATTAACCTCACCAGCATCGACCAGACCTCAGGAGTAGATGTGATTTATTACCGGCTGAACACGGGCCCATGGACCACCTACACGGATGACGTTATCATCACGGCAGAGGGCAACCATAGCCTCCAGTTGTATGCGGTGGATGCTGCCGGTAACCAGGAACCCGTCCAGAACATTATGGTGCATGTTGATACCACGCCTCCTGACACCACCGTAGCCCTGGCGGGAGAGGGCAACGACCCCTATTTCAGCAGCGACACCCAGGTGACTCTGACGGCAACCGATGGCATGTCTGGCATAAATGCTACCTACTACCAGCTGGATGGCAGCGACTGGACCCTCTACACGACACCCGTCATGGTGGCAGCTGAGGGACAGCACAGCCTGTCCTATTATGCACAGGACAAGGCCGGCCTGACCCACCCCGTAGCCACCACCACCTTTACTGTGGACACCACGCCGCCCAGCCTGATGCTCCATCACCCCGACGGTGGCACTGTCGAGGCCACTCAGGCCATCCAGTGGACGGCCTCTGACGCCTTGGATGACAGCCTCAGCATCACCATCCATTACCGCCAGAGCGGTGGAGACTGGCAGCTGCTGGCCGCCAACCAGGCTAACACCGGGACCTACAATTGGGACACCAAGAGCGTGGCCAATGGCAACTACCAGGTAAGGTTGTCCACAGTGGATGATGCGGGTAACACCCAGGAGACCGTGTCCTCTGTGTTCGCCATCAACAATCCTGTTCCAACCCCCCCAACCGTGTCTATAGCCTCACCGGTGGACGATGCGGTGCTTGCGGGCATCGTCACCGTGACCGGCACGGCAGCAGGAGATGAAGGCATTGAATGGGTGGAGGTCCGGATAAACGACGGGGTCTGGGACACTGCCACGGGGACAACCTCCTGGAGCTACACCTGGAATACTTCTATGGTTGCCAATGGCCAGTATAGCATCGCTGCTCGGAGCTATGACGGCACCGATTTTTCATCCTTAGCAGTGATTGATGTCACCGTGTATAATCCTCCTCCCAACACTGTGCCCACGGTCCATATTGTTGCCCCCACATCGGGAACCCAGCTGAAGGGTCGGTTTACCATCCGGGGAACCGCGAGTGACCCCGACGGCGACGAATCCCTTGAATGGGTGGAGCTGAAAATCGGAAACGAGTTATGGATGGTGGTCACGGGGACCACCTCGTGGAGCTACAGATGGGACACTACCACAGGTGAAAATGGAAACTACACTATTCAGGCCCGAGCCTATGATGGCACCCATTATTCAGAGATAGACTCCATCACTGTTACGGTACAAAACGAAGATGATGACGGTGGTGGCTTCCCTGGCTTCGAGTTCGTGCTGCTTATTATCGCTGCTGGCATAGCACTGTTTATCCTCCATAGAAAACGACGATGCTGACCATCCGGTGTGCCCGCTGCGGAGCTAAACTGTTCCGATATGTGAAGATTGGGAAGGGGAAGCTCTGGCACCTGTGGAAAGAACGAATAGTTGATGATTATAGCATCCATGTTGGCAATGAATGTAT
>JBNGDQ010000185.1:0-2833 GCA_049975285.1 Thermoplasmatota archaeon | reverse complement strand
CTGACCGTTGCGTGATGCTCGCCTCGTTTTTTGAGATATATTGGCTGCATGAGGCCCTGCCGATAAAGGTGACGGCTTGCATGCGTCTCGGAATCCTGAGGGGTATAGCTATTATATGTACATAGAACGGGTATAACAAAAAATTTACCGGGTATCTATTTCGTATTCCCTGACAACCATACCATCTACGACCAAGCGACGTTTTTTGCCATTTGCCTCTATTATACCACCTGCAAAATTACCCACTGGGATCCATTCCTGCCTCTTCCTTTGTTCATCACACATACATACCTCCAGAAATAATGCAAACAAATCGAATATGAGGCCGGGGTAAAAAGCGGCGGGAAGTCATGGCATCCCATACCTGAACAGATACAGTATCCGCTCTAATATTCTTGCCAGCAGCGTCCGATGCGGCAGCGGCATGCTTACAGCCAATGGGTCAGACCACTCGCTCTGGATGCCATTTTCGTCTTTAGCTTTGGCTTTTATTTCAAAGGTACCTGTCCCTGTCCAGGTATAGGATATATTCACTACTTCTTCAGAGGCGTATGGCCCTGTCCATCCACTATCGTTTCCGTCGCCCCAGTCGAATAGATAGAATACCTGATCTCCATCTGGGTCGATGGTGCTGGTCGTATAGGGATACGTCGTCCCTGCTTTGCCTGAGCTAGCACCAGAAGGCCTATCGGGTTTTCTGGGAGGTTGTGATTGACTCGCGATGGCAAGGGATGGATCCCCGAATGGTTGTGATTCCATGACAGTTATGCGGTCGATTTGGTCCATGTCAGCAGTTGAAAGATAGGTGGTGATTGATGTGCTCCATAGTTCACCAAACGTAGCCGCACCATTGATGTAATGCATGGATAACTCCAGGCACAGTTTTTCCACGCCTTTGGTTATAATATCCGTACCGCCATAGGAGAGGTCAATATCGGTTCCACCAAGAAAGGCAATGGCGCCTCCCTGTGGATGTGTCATAAATGTCCATCCAAAACAGTCGTCTCTGACGTCATAGGTACAGTGATAACAGGCATCGGATATGACTATGGGAAGTCTATCCCTGTTGGTGAGCATATGAATATGCGTGTTTCGATAGAATCCTGGGGGAAGCCATTCGTTTGCATTTTCGTGAGGATGCGTCCCCCATACATCTAGGTTACCGTGGCCATTGAAAAATACGAAGCCTGCGCCTGCATCGATGGCATCATTGATATTTGCTGCTTGGTTAAGTCCCCCGGTTGATGCCCAGATTTTTACGGGTAAAAAACCATCCATAATTTCAAATACCGCTCTCTGGACATACTCGCCTTCATCTATCCCGGCGGCATCTCCCGGGAGGGAATCTCCGCCGATAGCAACAATGTTAGTAAACCAATTTTGTGTATATGATTCTCCCGTTTCATACGCAATTATTTTATTGACACAGGTAGTAACTTCCGTTGTATCTATACAGGCAAGCCGTCCGAGAGAGATATCCGGGTACAGGTCTATATCATCCGTGTTCCCGTGCCAATCATATTCTCCGAAGACATCGTTTTGATTGGTATCCCAGCTGGAAAAATGTGCAGTGGCATCATAGATATCGGCATAGTATAAATCCGATAGAAAAACCCATTCATTTGGAGTGTGATACAGCGTAAAATCATCATAATAAATATGGGTATATCTACCGGGGAGTTGCTCTGCCCCTCCGACCAACAACACAAATCTAGTCTCAAAGTGTTCTATTGCCTCTTTAATAAAATACTTGATTCGCTCTGGATTATCTCTGCCGTGTACGGGAAAATAAGTGCCGTTATATATCTCATCAAGAAGCACGAGCTTCGTCGAAAGCCCTCTACTACTTTTATGCGCTACCAAGGGTTGAAGCTCCGATGAAAAAATCTCAGGCGCAATAATGACCAAGTCATATCGCTCCTGATTGAGGCTAGGAATACATGAAGGGAAACTCGTGGCTGAAGAGGTCTCAGGCATCATGCTATTGATGGCTGTAAATGAAGGCGCACTAAGCAAGCTGCAGATAACCAACACGTTTACAGCCCTATACACGTTCATTTTCTGGCCTCAATGTAGATAGCGGGAGGCAGGGATATAAACCCTTTTTCTTAAATATTGAGCAAAATGAGGATAAATTGGAATATTTTACTTAATCATCACAAAAAGCTGTACGATGTTTTGCATTGCTTATATTTTTCAAATCGGGGCCACAATCAGCAAACTATATGCCACAAAAATCGAGGGTATAGTTTCGAGATATAGCCAGAGATATCAGGCTTATCCTTCCTTAAATAATGGAGGGAGAACGTAGAAGAACATCAAGAGGCAACTGCCACACGCAACCTTGGTAATGTGTCGTTCATTTCGATGATTGAATGAAAAGATATATTAGACGCCAGTAAGCTATGATACTTGATGCCGGGTATCCGGAGGATTCTGTGTATCCTCGTCGTTGGTTGCGTGCTGGTCTCATCGTCGATCGCGTACAATTGGAATCCTTCTAATGGAGGTGCGGAGCCGGTGGCTGCCTTCATGCTTACTCCCTCATCTGTTACACTGCAGGAGGGTGAATCCATCAGCCTCAATCTTTCCTTCGCCCTCGAGGATGGACCGCCGCTCTCAACTGTGGTATCCTGGGATATATATGCCTCAGGCGGCAAGGGATCACTTCGCTGTGCCTCTGCCCTCAATGATGCAGGACAGCTCACCGCGACATATGAAGCGCCAAAGGACGTTGATGTTCGACGACACAACGTGACCATCGAGGCTCGTACCACCTGGTTAGGGAAAACCTTTCTGGATCAGGTGCACTGTGTGGTGGTTCCGAAAATGT
>JBNGDQ010000184.1:0-2834 GCA_049975285.1 Thermoplasmatota archaeon | reverse complement strand
TAATCTCGGATGGTATCTGAAGGTGCCTATCCTTGTATGCCGGAGTGGCTTCCCGTAAAGTTTCTTCTGTGAATCTATAGTGGAGCGTTGTAAACTCGTAGCTGCTGTCAAATCGGTTGTGCGAGCGGAAGATGTGCTGTTCGGGATAGTATGAGACTCTGGTAGAGATTTGTATCTTCTCGGGGTATAATGCGATGGGAATAAATCCTGGATTGACCACGTGGAGGGGACGGATGGATATTTCGTCTTTCTGCTGGGTGTCATACGCTGTGACTGATGTACTCAGTGTTTCTCTATGGTAGGTCTGCTGGATGGATGTATTCGGCAGCTTCCACAGTCTGCCAGTATATTTTGAGGCTGTAATACCCCGAAGATATGATGTGTGCGTAGCACCTGTTACATTGAACAATGGGATATGTGGTGGTTTACCACCTTCAGGTGAGAGAGAAGAACCTATTGAAATGCTGCTACACTGACTCTCCTTAGTTTCATTCTTAGGCTCTGTTTTTTTCTCGTCTTTATCTTCAGTCTCGTTTTCTTCGTTAGGTGATTCGCCTCCACCGGTTGCGTCAAAGGTGACCCATCCGAGTTGCTCGAAATGAACCTCGCTCCAGGCATGTGCCTGATCGGCGTAGACTGTTTGCTCTTCGCTAATGCTGTGGATTGCATATCCTCCGACGAAGCGTGATGGGATATCTGCTATCCGTAGCAGGATGGTGAACGCTGAGTTAAAATTGGCGCATACGCCCTTCTTTTCTTCAAAGAGGAACCAGTCGTTTGGTTCCCATCCATCGGGCGCCCTCTCATAGCTCCAGTTGTACTCGTAGACGGTTTGAAGATAGTTTTTTATCGCCAGGATTTTTTCATATGGATTTTCTATGCCCCTTGTGATATTGTGGGCTAATGATTTTGTTCTCTGAGTAATCTCGGATGGTATCTGAAGGTGCCTATCCTTGTATGCCGGAGTGGCTTCCCGAAGGGTTTTTTCATCAAACTGGTAGTGAAGGGTGGTAAAAGTATAGCTGCTATCGAATCGGTTGTGCGAGCGGAAGATGTATTGTTTGGGATAGTAGGACGTTCTAGTAGAAATCTGCATCTTCTCAGGATATAATGCGGTAGGTATGAATCCTGGATTGACCACGTGCAGCGGCTTGATGGATATCTCGTCCTTCTGCTGGGTGTCATACGCTGTGACAGATGTACTCAGTGTTTCCCCGTGATAGGCTTGCTGAATAGACGTAGCGGGTAGCTTCCACAATCTCCCAGTATACCAAGAGGCTGTAACGCCTCTCAGATACGAGGTATGGGCAGCACCCGTTACATTGAACAACGGGATATGTGGTGGTTTACCGCCTTCAGGTGAGAGAGAAGAATCCATTGAAATGCTGCTGCATTGACTGTCGTCTGATTTATTTCCGTTATCCGTATCGTTCTCTTCTCTGTTGTCTATTTCGTCATCTTTGTCTTTTTGTTCTTCTTCGAAAACAAAGAAATGGGAAAGGTCTTGAAAAACATATAAGAAGGAGGAAAGAGCAGCAATAAGTAATACTATTACTGCGGCAAGAGCCGCGATTTTTTTAACTTCCTCCATTCACGTTGTAATAACTGAATGTTTTTAAAATTTTGTAAAAATCGATATAAAAAGTCCTTCGCATAGCTTTCTTAGAATATTTTGCATAACCATTTGCCTGATGCTATAGAATTAACTGCTGTAAAGAAAACCATTGCTGCACACGGAGCCCGCTGCTTATCTGTCGACAGTCAAGATTGATGGTGTAAAGAAATTCACGAATTTCTTGACAGCTGGGATTGTGGCTATCGTAACGTTTTTGTATAGCCGCGGGGGGTCCCCCTCCCGCTGTTTTTATGCCCCGTGCCTGCTATGATGAATGGATTGTAGCATGGCTTCCACGATGCTCTTACGGCAAGAGAACGCTATCGCTGTCCCTCAGCTTCGGCTCTCCACAGGGATCTACCGGGTTGACCAGTTTCTGGACGGCTTCTACTCTTCTCATTTGTATCATGCTACGGGAACTTCGCAAGTGGTGCAGGATATGTGCACGCGGTTGATGGTGCAGGTGGTGCAGCAGTTCGATGGCAGCATTGTCTATCTGGATGGCGGTAACAGCATTGATCCCTATCATATTGCGCGGCGTGCTCGCAGCCAGCAGGCTGATGCCGATAGTGTGCTGTCGCATATCCATGTTGCCAGGGCATTCACCGCGTACCAGCTGGATACACTCATCAACCGCATTCCCGATTATGTCCAAGAGTTTGCCCCACAGCTTGTTATCGTGAATTGCGTCACTGATCTCTTGCATGACAAGGATGTCCCACGGCAGGAGGCACACCGACTACTCCACCACTGGCTTCCCCGTATCAAACAGCAGGCCGCCATCAATAACCATGTCGCCCTTGTCACCAGCCGTACACATGACTCCTTTTCTCATCTGTGCCGTCGACAGGCATATGACTCGTATTCATTTAACCGACATGGGGACTCAGTCCGTGTTACTATTGCGGACCATCAGCAACCATGTTGGTATCAGCCGGTCTCATTGTTCCAGGCAACACTTGAAGACTTCATGGAGGAACCTGTATGGGCCGAACAGTAGCCACCTACCGACAGCGACTCAAACATATCATTCAGGAATGGAACGGCTTCAAACGGGCGTTGCGTCGTGAGGACCGTGAGCGGTTTGAGCGGCTCATGCGGATGGCGCAGCGGCATGCCAGTGCTGCCAGCTATCAGCCCCGCACAGATCCCATGGATTCAGTGGTCCTATCGATATTGCTGGAGATGGAAAAAGAAATCGAAACAGTACAGAAACAAC
>JBNGDQ010000183.1:0-2835 GCA_049975285.1 Thermoplasmatota archaeon | reverse complement strand
GCCCTGGCAGGCGCCGACATCATCCAGATACAGTGGACGTTCCGGGATACCATAGTCGACTATCTCACTGATCCACAGATAGCCTCGCTGCTCCTCACCATCGGCATCCTCGGCCTCGTCATGGGCTTCCTCACGCCGGGCTTCCACGTGCCCGAAGTCGTTGGGGCCATCTTTCTCATCCTGGCGCTGTACGGCCTGTCGTTCATCGGGGTCAACGCCGCCGGGGTGCTTCTCCTCGCGCTGGCCTTCGTCTTCCTGGCCGTCGAAGCGTATACGCCGACGTTTGGTCTATGGACGACCGCGGCCGTCGTCACCCTCGTATTCGGCATCGTTTTAATACCTGCCAGTGATGCATTATATGAAATGCCAACGGACTGGTTTACCTCGTTCCGCATCGCCAGCATCGCCGCCGCCGTCATCATCGGTGGCTTTTTCGCCTACGCCCTCTACGCCTCCCTCAAGACGAAGCGCTCCCAGCCCCGTATGGGCGACGAGGAATTCATCGGCCGCGAGGGCACCGCCGTGACGGACATCGACCCCCAGGGGCAGGTCAAGGTCCGCGGGAAGCTCTGGAACGCCGAGAGCGACGAATCCATCAAGGAAGGCGAGGCCGTCATCGTCACCGGCAAGGAACGGATGACCCTGCACGTAAAAAAGCGAAACACATAAGTACCCGCTGCAGGATGAACCAAATGGGGAGGAACAATGCAAGCAAACGAAACGTGGGTACGCCTATCCACCGACAGATGGGAGTATACCAAAAAGATAAAGATAGAGAGCTGACCAGGTCCACCAGCAGAACAGCATGAGCCACCGAAGACACCGCCAAAAACAGATAGCCAGAGAGCGGATCAGCCGCCTCTTCCATCTCGCGGATCAGCAGGCACTCCAGGACAACATGCAGCTCGCCCACCGCTACGTGACTCTGGCTCGAAAGCTGTCCATGAAATACCTCGTCCGCCTGACCAGCGAACAGCGACGACGCATCTGCACCACCTGCTACCACTATCTACTACCAGGAAAAAACTGCCGCGTCCGAGCCGGCGATAGCCGACTCACGGTCACCTGCCAGGAATGCGGTGCCATCATGCGTTTTCCCTACCGTGATTGACATGACCACGCTCAAAGCCCTCGAGGAAGCCATACGACCCTGCCAGCGCTGCCATCTACATGAGACACGCCGCAATGCAGTGCCAGGCGAAGGCACACATGATGCAGCCGTCATGTTCATCGGAGAAGCACCCGGCGGCCAGGAAGACAAGACCGGCAGGCCATTCGTCGGTCGCGCCGGAACTGTACTCGACGAGGCCCTCCAGGCAGCTGATATCCACCGCGATGAGGTATACATCACCAACGTCGTCAAATGCCGCCCGCCCGGCAACCGTAACCCGTCACAGCAGGAAATCAATACCTGTACACCGTATCTCGACGAGCAAATACGGATGATAGCGCCCTCTGTCATCTGCACACTGGGTACCTTCGCCGCCGGCTACCTACTTTCATCATACGGCTTCCAGGCCGGGCCGCTCTCCACTATACATGGCACCGTCTACCGCTCGCCAGTGGCCATGCTCCGCATCGTGCCCCTGTATCACCCCGCGGCGGCACTGTACAACCCCGGGCTCCGGGAGGTCATAAAAACAGATATGCAGAAAGTTGCCTCGCTGCTTAATGCTAGGGATAAAACTGGTCGCGATGAGTGATAATATACGACAGTAATTTTTTGCCGAACGCCGTGAGATTGCCCTCCTTGTCTATGTAGCCAAACTCCTGCATCTTCTGGAGAAGACGGGTGTCTACCTGCTCTGGATTCTGAGAGCAAACCTGCGCCAGCAGCTTGAGGCTCCGGGCGAACACCTGCGCGTTCATCATGATAAGCACTATCAAAAAGACAGCTTATATGTAAATTTTTATAAAAATTCTGAAATCATTTAAATTTATCCGGATTTCGGTATAAAATTAAATGCTACCGGTATAACATCTCGGAGTGTATGGTTCCTTTTTTATCGTCGTCTTCAATCGTGGTAAGGATGGTTTTCAATGTGTCCACATCAATCTCACCAGCTAGATATTTCTGCATTGCTATCTTCTTCCAGTGGTCATTACTGACTTTGGGGGTTGTAGTGTGCTGTCCGTTGTTCGTTTCTTGGCTCGGAGCGGAAGACCCGCAGATGAGAGGCCTGCTCATCTTTTTAACATCCAACCATATTTTGTATCTGTCTGTTGTCGCGCGCGGCAGACCATAAAGGTCTGCCTATGGGTTGGCGCGACAGGACCACAAAATACTATGAAAGATATGAGCGGGAGCTATAAAAAGCCTGTGGGTGACACCTGGAATAATTGGGTGACAATGATGTTTGTAACCAAGTATCGGTTCAACTGTTTCAGGAAACAGTCACACTTCGATACATGCCAGCAAGCGTTCCGGGAACTGGAAAACCTCGGGTTTATATTTGGTGATTTTGGTTTTGCCGGGACCCCCCATGTCCATTTCCCGGTGAACATTCCCAAGCGGTATTCGGTGCAGGATGCCGAGATTATGTTGAAGTCTCGGAGTGCCAAGCGGATGTTCGAGCGACACCCTGGCTTTCGCAGACGGTATCCACGGGGTAGCTTCTGGAACGGTTATGAGCATCATGAATCGACGGGGATCATCAACCTGGCGGAATCCAGTGCATATCTACAAGGACAACCGGGTCATCGTGGCGTGTCTGTCATAGATGATGTCCAGCAACGCCTGCTAGGGTTCACCGCCGAGTGAGATGCGGCATGCCCCGAAGGGCGCGCCGAGGAACGAAGGCAGAATGGGTTATAGGGGCACAGCCCCTATTTCAC
>JBNGDQ010000182.1:0-2859 GCA_049975285.1 Thermoplasmatota archaeon | reverse complement strand
AATAACCAGTAGCATTCTCTCCATAAAGCGATTGAGACAGGGTGGTACCCTTGAGTAATGTACGATATAACGAAAAACATAAGACGGTTCTTGATTCGTTTTTATTGGATAATCCGATTGTAAAGCCCGGAAAGATGTACGGGCATCCTGCCTATTATGCGGGGGGAAAACTTTTTGCCGCTCTGTATATGGACGGTGTCTGTGTGAAAGTTCCTGGATCATTAAAAAACGCATTGCTGGAGAGAGACGAAATTGTGCCTTTTGAGCCCATGGGGAGGAAAATGAGGGAATGGGTACTGATTAACAGAGCGAAATCAGAGGACTACCTTCAGGATAAAGATGTTTTTGCAGCATCAATTGAATATGTTGCATCACTAGCACATATAAAACTTAACAAAAAATAAGTACGGGTGAATGAATAAAAGTTCAAACCCCTCCGGCAATGTTTTTTGACGGGAACCACTTGCCGTCTAATAAGTGGGCAGGAACCCAAAGATATCTAGGAAGCTCTAAATTTGTTAATACACTATTATGTTCACCAATATGTGTTCGTGGTGTGACAGCCCATTTTGCAGTGTTTTATATATTGTTTCAATTATTTTTTCATCGTTTACATCCAGTATGGTCCCGGTATTGCTGTGTATGATGTTGATATGATTCTTGGTATTCATGTCTACTCTGGTTTCGCCCTGAAAATTAAACAGTTTGAGGAGCCCGATTTTTTCAAGTGTAGAAATAGTATTGTAGAGGGTGGAAAAACTCACCGTGGGCAGCCTTGCTTTTACCTGTTCATAGATATCGTTCAGTGACGGATGGTCATGTGGGTTTTCAGCCAATACCTGAACGATTGTTATACGCTGAGGGGTGAGTTTGTACCCTCTTTTTTGCATCTCGTCGATCATGTATTCGAATGTATGCACAGTAGTGGATGGGATTCTTGTTATTAAAAACTATTCATAAAAAAAAATTATTATTTAATTAATCTTATTTCTAGATAGAAATAACTATATATTATCGTGGTGTTTACTGTTTTGGTGAAGCACAATGGCCAAGGTAGCGAGAGAAGTTGTAGAAAAAGCAGGTGTAGATGTTGAGAAATTGTTGAAGTTGCTGGTGGACAATGCAGCAGCAGAACTGACAACATATTATTACTATACGGTGCTGCGAGCAAACTTGATTGGACTTGAGGGGGAGACGATTAAGGAAATTGCCGAGGTGGCTCGTATAGAAGACCGAAACCACTTCGAGGCACTGGTCCCTCGGATTTATGAGCTCGGAGGAAAATTACCCGGTGACATGAAGGTTTTTCATGATGCCTCAGCATGCCCACCGGCTAAACTACCAGAGAACCCCACTGACGTTAATGCCATGCTAACCGTTCTGGTTAAGGCAGAGCGATGTGCTGTCTATGGATACACTCAGATTTGTCACATGACTGCAGGAAAAGACCACAGAACCTATGAATTGGCATCTTCTATCCTAAACGAAGAGATAGAGCATGAGTCTTGGTTCTCTGAATTTTTAGGCGAGGGGCCATCCGGGCATTTCATGCGGAGAGGCGAGACATCTCCGTTCGTATCGAAATTTTTGAAATAAACCTTCTTTTCCTTTTCTCTTTTTCATTTATTAGAGTAGTTTCACCTCCTATGTTTCAATACTAGGATGTGTGGACAACGTAAGGGTTATTAATGAAATCCTGGTTGATTAATGTGTTTGGCTTCGTTGGCGACCTGCCCCCGATTTTGCAGGCCTTTATCGCTACCTGTTTCACATGGGGAATGACCGCTTTAGGAGCATCTGTCGTTTTTTTTACGACACATGTAAACAGAAAACTGCTCGATATTATGCTGGGATTTGCCGCTGGGGTAATGGTGGCAGCAAGTTTTTGGTCTCTACTTGCCCCTGCCATTGAACTTTCAGAGGGGCAGGCTTTTCCAGAATGGTTTCCTGCCCTGGTGGGCTTTCTGCTGGGAGGTATATTTCTTAGGTTAATCGACATGGTTCTCCCTCATCTTCACGTTGGTTTTCCGCTAAGAGAGGCAGAAGGAATAAAGACCAATTGGCATCGGAGTACATTGCTTATACTTGCCATAACGCTGCATAACATTCCTGAGGGTCTTGCAGTGGGAGTAGCGTTTGGGGCTGTCGCAGCTAATCTCCCGGCTGCTTCTTTTGCGGGCGCTGTAGCGTTAGCGGTTGGTATTGGTATACAGAATTTTCCTGAAGGGCTTGCTGTATCTATGCCGCTACGTGGAGAGGGTTTGTCAAGAAGTAAGAGTTTTTGGTATGGACAGCTCTCAGCTATTGTGGAGCCTCTTTTTGCGGTGCTTGGCGCGGGTGCAGTGATTATTTTTAGAATAATTTTGCCGTATGCTCTGGCGTTTGCTGCAGGAGCCATGATTTTTGTTGTAGTCGAAGAAGTAGTCCCAGAATCCCAAAGAAATGGGAATACTGATGTAGCCACCATGGGTGCCATGGCAGGCTTTGCGGTTATGATGGTGCTTGACGTTGCTCTAGGTTAACCAGTATTGTATGTCGTGTTCGTTACTCAAGGGAGATTTTGTTGTTTTCCGACTCTTTTACCTTTTTTACCTCAAATGCGCACCTAAATCCCTCCTTCAGATTTTTTCAAATCCACCTCCAAAGCATCAATAATGCTGAGGCCACATAACCGTAAAAACTTACAAAGTGACAAAACATCGGAGCCATTAACGAGCCCCTGACAGAAAGAGACTTTTTTGCCACGCCCGGCACGGTGGCAACATACGCCTTTTCGTTCGTGGATTATATCTTCTATTTAATACCCGTTCGCACAGTAATATTTAAATAACTTTGCGCATTGAGGGAGACGGTGATATT
>JBNGDQ010000181.1:0-2904 GCA_049975285.1 Thermoplasmatota archaeon | reverse complement strand
ATCTGGTTGGATGTTAAAAAAGATGAGCAGGCCTCTCATCTGCGGGTCTTCCGCTCCGCTCCAGACCACGCAGTATTCCCGGCCTGAACGCATAAAAACAGGAGGAAAAAATGAATGGAATGGCAGAAATATGGTGGATAATAGTGCTGCTCTTTGCTGTATTTGCCGTAGCATTTGTAGCAAAGGGCATACGGGTGATACCTCAGGCCCAGACAAGGGTTGTAGAACGTCTTGGGAAATATAGTAAAACTCTGCATAGTGGAGTGAATTATATGGTCCCAGGTCTTGATAAAACCAAAAAGATCATCTGGAAATATGTTAAATCAGATGTAGATGGTAGAACACTTGTTAGATACGACGAAACTGACGTTATCGATTTAAGAGAAACGGTCTTTGATTTCCCTGCACAGAATGTCATCACCAAGGACAATGTACCGCTGCAGATGGATGCTCTTATTTTCTTTCAGGTGACAGAGCCCAAACGAGTGGTGTATGAGATCAACAATCTGCCGGATGCCATAGAAAAACTGACCCAAACAAGTCTCAGAAGCCTGATTGGAGAACTCGATTTGGATGAAACACTTGCTTCTCGAGACGTCATCAATCATAAGCTCACAGCGATACTGGATGATGCAACCGATAAATGGGGCGTGAAAGTTACACGAGTTGAAATCCAAGATATCAGGCCGCCGGTAGAAGTCATAGAGGCAATGGAACAGCAGATGAAAGCCGAGAGAGAGCGACGAGCAGCTATACTGAAGGCGGAGGGCCAGAAAAAATCAGCAATCCTCCAAGCAGAGGGAGAAGCTCAATCCCGTCTCATGGTAGCTAAGGCCGAAGCTGATGCTATAGAAACAATTACTCAGGCAGTTTCTAAAGGAAAACAAAAAGGCGACCCCACTGGCTATCTTAT
The DNA here is from genome assembly GCA_049975285.1 of Thermoplasmatota archaeon. GTDB lineage: Archaea > Thermoplasmatota > E2 > UBA202 > DSCA01 > CAZESS01. The sequence goes on along the minus strand of JBNGDQ010000181.1, from coordinate 1,991 downwards.
CGCTGTGAAATATATTGAGACTTTGCGAGATATGGTATCGGGACAGGATAACAAGGTTGTCTACATTCCCTACGAGGCTACAGGTATACTTGGATCGTTAGGAAGCATTAAAGAAATGTTTACTGGAACAAATAAAAAGTAAGAAAGAGGGACCAACTCCATTTGACTATCTACACCGGTACATTAAGGATAGAGTTATTTTTCCCAGGAGCGATAATGAACTACTTGAGAGAGGACTTTGAACCTGTATTTACCGGTAAAATCAGTAGATTAACAGAAAAGACAGAAAAAAGGCGCTATTCTGTTTGTAATTGTGTATTCAATGCCCTTCTCCTCACCCATCTACATAGGTAAAAGGACCCAGGATGCCGGCATATGTGGTCAATGAGGCATCTGCAACCATAACGCGGACTTCGGCGATACCCAGGCCAAAGGGAATCACCCGGATGTCCATCTCCTCGTCTGCGGGGAGAGCATCAATAGTACCGCTGGATGTCGCTCCAAACAGGAGAGAGCCATTTACCATGGAAAGGTCGATTGACCACGGGAGATTGGACAGCTGTTCTCCAGCCAGATTCCTTGCCGTCACAGTCAGACCGAAGCCGCCGCTTATCTCAATATATATTGAGGGCGGCCCAGCTTGTTTAACTATCCATGCATCTCTTTCACCAGCGCCAAATGAATCGGTATATCCCGCAACAATGAAGCTACCATCGGATATCTGCAGTACACAACGGCCGCTATCGTTTGTCTGACCACCGAACCGCAGGTCCCATTCTTTAATCCCTGTTGCATCCGTCTTTATTAGCAGCATGTCTCCGACTGCCCCAGCTCCATCATCGCCCGTGACAATGAACCCTCCGTCGGATGTCTGCTGAACTGAATGTCCTTGGGAACTATAGGGCCCCAGCTCTTCAGCCTGTATCCATTCCGTGGCGCCCATAGCATCAATTTTGACCAGCCATATACCACCTCGGAAATCGCCATAGGAAGCTGTTCTCCCGGTCAATATGTAGCCGCTATCGGCAGTCGGTGCGACGGCATAGCAGAAATCATATGCTGCCCCGCCAATGGTGGTATTCCAGAGCATATTCCCTTGTGCATCTGTTTTAATCAGCCATACATCAATGCCACCAAACGACATAGTGTCACTGAGCACCAGGTAGCCGCCATCAAGGGTCTGTAGCACCGCACGGGCTCTCTCATAATCATCACCACCAAACGTGGCATCCCATACCATTGTGCCATATGCATCAGTCTTTATGAGCCAGACATCTGATTCATTCTGTTTTCCAAACTCGTTTGTAGTAGCCGCAATGATATAGCCATCATCACTCGTCTGCAAGACAGCATCTCCGCTGTTTCCCCTGGTTCCAAACGTCTGATTCCACTGCTCTAATCCATCTGCATCTGTCTTCACCAACCAGACGGTTTCCGCATCAACACCGAACGACCCCGTTGTGCCCACCATGATAAAACCATTATCCGTGGTCTGCCGCACGTCAACGGTGTCACCATAACCCCCACCCCGTTCGTTTCCCAGTCCCCCATATGTCGCATTCCATACTTCGTTTCCATCAGTATCAAGACGTATCAGCCACAGATCAGTGCCGCCCGCACCATATGACTGTGTGTATCCCGCGACAATGTAACCCCCGCCTGTGGTCTCCCGGATAGTATGCGCCCCATCGTTGTAAGGCCCACCATAGGTCATATTCCAATCCCCATTCGTGCAGCCTGTGGTGCGAGGACTGAACACATCGTTTGGCTCTAGGCTTGTCCTTGCATGGTGGTATGCCGAAGCAGGCAGGACAAAACATACTGACACCATGAGGCACATAAAAATCTTGCTGATGTTATTCATGTTTCTGCCTCCCAATAGTCCTAATAGTTACATAACCAAATCAGTAAACACTATTTAAATGTGCTACGTGAAAATGCTGTGTTGAATAAACCATACTAGTTTATATTCTCTGAAAGCCATCCCTCCG
>JBNGDQ010000180.1:0-2926 GCA_049975285.1 Thermoplasmatota archaeon | reverse complement strand
AGATACTCTCCACGCTTTCCTCTCGTCCATTTGGCGGTGCAACCACGCTGTCACTCCCCGAATATGGCATCGTCCAGCTGGACTGGGGGCTGGGTGCCGGGGGGCTGCTGCTCATACTGGCTGGTATCCTGCTGCTCATCGGCGGGATATTACAGTTCCGGGCGCCTCAAAACGAGCTTTCCGAGGGGCATCACGTATCGTAGCCCATCTCCGCCAGCTTCTCCGGGAGATAGGTATCGGTGACGTAGTCGAGACCATACTTGGCGAGTGCCTGCTGCTCGGATTTCTTTTTCATTTTGAGCTGGAGCTTGATTTCGTTTTTCCAGAAGTCATCATTGAACCGGGGGTCCGAGAGCTCAGACTCCAGCGCCGCGATGTCGCCCTGGGTGAGGTCGTCCGTCGGCAGCTCATAGTTGTGGATGTCAGATGGCGTCACGCCGAGATATTCCGCGGATGGCGTCGCCAGGTACTCGGAGATGTGCGCGGTCTTGATGGCGCCGTAGGCCACCGAGGCAAAGATGCGATAACTCCACGGGTCGCCGTCCGTGAACACCACGACGGGCAGCTTTTTTTCCTCGTTGAGCCGCTTGATAAACCGCCGTGTCGAGCGAGCCGGTTGACCCTTGAGATGCACGAGAATGGTACCTGTTGCTTCATCGAAGCCGTTTTCCACCAGCCGGTCGAACATACCGCCTGTCTCCACGGCCATAACCAGCCGGGCGCCGCAGTCCTTGATTTTCACTTTTTCCGTCTCCACGTTGTAGGGAATCGAGTAGCCGCTGTCGCCCACGTCGTCCTGGCAGTGGATGCGCCGCGTTTCTCCCTTCCGGGTGATTTCTTCTACCACGAGGTCGCCCATGACCCGGGCGCCGTCCTCCTCGGGGCGCAGGCTCATATCCTCGCGGAGATGCTCCGTCAGTATCTCGAGGTCCTCCGCCAGCTTGTCGGAGTCGTTCTGCGACGAGAACTTGCCTTCCTCCCAGCCTTCGGAGATATAGTAGAGCTCCCGCAGCGTCGAGGATTTTCCGCTCTCGATCATGTCCTTGATGAAATTGATGGTATAGATGGTGCGGAGCAGCATCTGGGCGCCCGACAGCGATGTGGCACTCCTCGTCGTTATATTGCTCCCGTATTTCCAGACGCCATGCCGCTCGTCGAACTCGATGTTGGCCTTGGTTCGCGAGGGCACCTCGAGCTCCGGGATACGCTTCCGGTCAAGGTCGTCATATATCTCCTCGGCTACCTTTTTCATTTCCCGGATAGCCGCCTGCTTCCGTTTTTCCATGCTATGTCCCCTCCCATTTTTCCACGCCGATGACGTTCACCGGGTTGATGCCATCCACTAATAACTCTGTCTCATCCAGGTCGCCTTCATCCAGCTCGGAGAGCCGCAGCGACAGCGTCGCCTTCTCCGCCGGCGGCAGCTGAGAGATATCCCAGCGGACGTACCGTTCGGCTTCCTCCGCTAGCTGCGGCGTCGCCCCGGCGACTATGCTCCCGTCGGGAAGCGCCATGTAGAGCGCGAAGCTCTGCGGCTTCGCCTTATAATTGGTCACGTCGATGTTCACCGTCGTGATGCCATCCTCGTAGCAAATGCGGTCGTCCACCCAGACGATGTCCATGATCTTGACGATGACGTCATCGATGGAGGGCGTCGGCTTGCCCACTGTTTCAGCGGCCTTCTTGGCGATCTTCGGCAGAATCTTCGAGATGAGCATGAATTTGGTCTTCGCTTTCTCCCGCTTTTTCTGCTTGGAGAGATGACTGCGCATCCGCCGGCCGCACTGTTGTAACGAGAGCTTGACCTCCTTCTGTATTTCCTCCACGTTGGCGATGGCCTCCTTTGACTCAGATGTAAAGGGAATATTGACCGATGACACGTGCACCAGGATGATGGCCGGCCCTCGGGGCATACCGGAGCCGCCCTTCTGCTGCAGGCCGTAGCGCCGCCAGTTGGTGTCCTTGACTGCCTCCGTGATGACACAGTCGCCCTCCTGGTAGAGCAGGGGCACGCGGTTGGCAAAGCGGAGCAGTTCCACCCGCTCGTCGCTCGGGAGGTCGCCGCCGTACACAATGCCTGTCTCCACCAGGAAAGGGATACCAGAGAACACGGAGGGGCTGCGCTTATCCGTCGCGATGAACTCGGGGGAGAGGGTCTCCATCTCTTTGCGGAGTCCTCGCTTGATGAGCAATTCGCCGATGGGCGCCAGGCAGTCCGTCGCCGGCGACATTAGCTTGACCTTCGAAAATGCTTTCACGATGGCCTTTGCTCGGTCCAGGGTGAGCCGCTGCGGGGTCAGTGATTCGTCGACTTCTGCTGCCTCCAGGATCTCCTTGGCTTTCTGCTGGCTGACGGATGAGAACTCTTTTTTCAGGAATGAGGTCAGCTTTCGGGCGTCGGTTTGCTTGGCCATCTTCATGAACGTGCCGAGCTCGATACCGTAGGGATGCGGCTTGATCTCCTTTGGCTGCTCCGGCAGCGTATCCGTGGCCCGCTCGAAGATGGTTTTTTCGCCGTCGGGCTCAATCAGCGTAATCTGAGCGTGCGGGTTGACGATGGCTGTGCTCCGCAGATATTCATAGATGGAATGCTTGGTATTCCGGACGTACCGTCCCTTAGTGCATAGCTCGATGCGCGTCCCGCTCGGCTTCTCCCAGTGTACCATGTCATCCTCGATGATATCCGGCCGGTTTTTCTTGGTGTCAATCATAAGCTGGCGGCGATGCGCCGGGTATCCCTCGCCGACCTTGGATATCACGATGGCGGGCTGCCCCGTCGTCAGCTGGGCGTAGAGCACTGCAGCCGAGATACCGATACCCTGCTGCCCCCGGGACTGTTTGAGGGAATGAAACCGGGAGCCGTAGAGCAACCGGGCGAAGACATGAGGAATCTGTTTCTTGACGATGCCCGGCCCGTTGTCCTCGA
>JBNGDQ010000179.1:0-2932 GCA_049975285.1 Thermoplasmatota archaeon | reverse complement strand
CCCAAGCTATTTAATGGACGCCCAATTCAGACAAGTGAGTTGGGAAGAATGGATAGAACCCATTTTGCACATATTTTGGTACCCGAGAGAGCAGACCATCCCGAGCGAAGCCACGCCACACTGGAACGCGTCATCGAGGTCCTCGACAACGTCCTCGGCGACCAGGCAGCAGCGCATATACAACGACTCAAAGACCGCCTCGACATCGAAGAACGAGCCCCCCTCACCAGGGAACAGGCCTACACCGTGGCTGATATCATTGACGAGGCAGCACTGCCCCATACCGCGGTGAGAGAGATAACCCGGCAGCTCGAGGCCTCCGAGATAGCCACCGCTGAGGCAGAGGAACTCCACCAGCAATACAAGACACCCGTGTCAGCCCTCGAGGAAGACATCGTCCCCGTCCGCGGTGACGGCTGCTGGATCCGTGACACCAAAGGCGACTGGTACCTCGACATGGACAGCAACTACAGCGCCACCAACCTGGGCATGGCCAACGAGGAACTCGCGAAAGGACTCTACAATCAAGCCAAGCTGCTGGTCTCCATGAAGGAAGACCGGGTGCAGATAGCCCGGACGCGCTTCCTCCGTGAAATCAAACAGATGCTGCCCCCCGGCCTGGAGCACTTCTACTGGCAGAACTCCGGCGGCGAGGCGGTCGATAAATGTATCAAGTTCGCCAAGGCCTACACGGGCACCAAGGACGTCATCGCCTTCAAGAACGGCTTCCACGGCCGCACCCATGGCGCCGTTGCCGTCACCTGGAACGAGGACTACCGGCGACCGTTCCATCTCCACGAGGAAGACTGGGTTCACTTCGCTGACTTCAACGACATCGAAAGCGTCCGGCAGATCATGGATGAGACCGGCGCCAGGATCATCATCATGGAGATGGTGCAGGGCGAGGAAGCCGGGAACTTGCCAGCCACGCAGCAATTCATCGACGACCTCTGGCAGCTCGCCGAGGAACGCGATGCCGTCATCATCGACGATGAAGTCCAGGCTGGCTTCGGCCGCACCGCCACCAGGGAAGGCGACTGGTTCGCCTGCCAGAGCTACAACGTCACCCCGGATATCATGGCCATCGGTAAATCATTCGGCGGCGGCTACCCCGTCACGGCCGTCGTTACCACCAAAGAGATATCCAATGCAATGCAACCCGGCTGGGATGGCTCAACCTTCGGGGGCAACCCCATGGCCATGACCGCCGCGCTCATCGCCACGAGGCAGATGCGCCGCCGCGACATCACCCAAAACGTCATCGACCGAGCCGAGCAGATGCGCGATGGCTTCAACAAGCTCCAGAAAAAACATCCCATAATGGAGGACATACATGGTAGAGGCCTCATGCTCGCCTTCTCCCTGGGCAGCCCTGAAAACGTGGAAGCATTGCAGCATCATCTCCGCGAGCAGCACGTCAAGTCAACACTATCCACCGGGGAATACATTCGCTTCCTGCCGCCGACCATCATCAGCCCCGGCGAGGTATCATTCTTCCTCGACCGGCTCGACAAGGCACTCAGCCACCTGACCTGCTAACCCGACGGGATAAAGCATATATGGCCTGTTGCCATACCGATTAGGATGGCAACTGTCGACGAGATTCTGGAAGAACAGCGGGAGGAAGGCCGACGTATCATCGAGCGCAGTGCGACCTCCCGGGAGCTGTTCGAGGAACTCCGGAGGGAATGCCCCCATGTCCCCGAGGAAGAGATCGTGCGCCTGTTCAAGTCCGTCGCCGCGGGGACCAAAATGGTGGACAGCGCCATCGTGGCCGCAGCGCACAACATGGAATACAATGCCACGCATCCTGTATCCAACGAGCGGCCCTGGATAGATATTTACTTTACTGACACCGCCCGGGACATCATGTCGCCCGAGGAGCTCATGAAAGACAAGGATCTCTACCACGACTACATTGAGATGATCAGCTCCCTGGAAGCAAACTATGACGGAAAAGCCGAGATGCCCGACCTGGCTATCTTCCGGCGGCAGACCACGGTGTTCCTCAAAGACCGGATAGAGTGATAGCGTGAGGATAGAACGCCATCCCATCCTCGGCTTCGACCGGCGTCATTCCTTTACGTTTTCCTACCACGGTGAACCCGTCACCGCGTATCCTGGTGAGAGCATCGCCGCCGCGTTGCATGCATCCGGGGTCAAGATACTCTCCCGGAGCGTCACCCATGAACGACCCCGGGGATTTTTCTGCGGCATCGGGAAATGCTCCTCCTGCCTCATGCGCGTCGACGGCATACCCAGCGTTCGAACCTGCATCGTGCCCGCAGCTGAAGGCATGACCGTGGAGCCCACCCAGCGGCAGCTTCCCGAGGCCTCCTTTGCATCGCATACGCCTGTCGACATCGACGTCGAGGTGCTCGTCATCGGTGCAGGTCCCGCCGGTATGTCCGCAGCCGTCGAGGCAGCCCGGCATGGCGGCCAGGTGCTCATACTGGATGAAAACCCCCGGATGGGCGGTCAGCTCATCAAGCAGACCCACAAGTTCTTCGGCTCCAAGGAAGAACAAGCCGGCACCCGCGGCATCACCATCGCCCGGGAACTCGAGGAGCAGATCACTGCACTGGCGGAAAACAATCACGTGGACACGCTGCTGCAGACCGCCGCCTTCGGATACTACGGCCGCGACAACGACGCGCATGTCATTGCTGCCGCCAACCAGATGGACAACCAGCTGTACCGCATCACGGCTCGGCAGGTCATCATCGCCACCGGAGCCATGGAGAACATGCTGGCGTTCCCCGGCAACGATTTACCCGGCGTCTACGGGGCCGGCGGCGTCCAGACGCTTATGAACGTCTACGGCATCAAACCCGGTGAACGGGTGCTCATCGTGGGGGCCGGCAACGTCGGCCTCATCGTATCCTATCAATTACTCCAGGCGGGCGTCACCGTCGACCGCGTCGTCGAAGCA
>JBNGDQ010000178.1:0-2953 GCA_049975285.1 Thermoplasmatota archaeon | reverse complement strand
GCCTTCTTGTTCTACTTGAATCTTAGCATTATCTAGATACAGATAATCATCCATTTGGATATTTACAGATGTTTTGGTATTAAATATAGCATCTCTGCAATCAACAATTTCATTGGAGTAGATAGTTATTGTTCTATCGGTAGAAGTAATTGTGGATAGGTTCGCGTTTTGGAGGTCGATGCTTCCTTGGTTCGCGGTTATTTCGATATTTCCATCTGAATTAGGTATCAGAAGATAACGGGCATTGATTGCTTTTTGGTCGGTCTTAATTGTAATAAGCCCTCCATCGTTATTGATAGTTGTGTTTGAGACAGTCATCTGGCCTTGCGTTGTTGCTCTGATGGTTATCGTGCCTGCTTCGTTGTTTATGTTGGAGTTCATAAGAGTTATATCGCCACTTGTCGTTTTTATTATTATTTGGTTGGCATTATTTATGGTGGCCCCCGAGGCAGCAATTTGTCCGTTTTCGTTCCTTATAGTTATTGGTCCCAGGTTGCTGTCAATTACAATTCCAGTTGCTGTTATGCTGCCAGATGTTGTCTTGATGGTTATGTGTCCGCTGACGCTAGTAATTTCTGCAGATGAGAGAATGATATCTCCGCTTCCTAGTCCGGATTTACCAAACCATATATTCACGGGCTCGGTTGCAATTGTCTGTGCTATTTTTGCACCTCGACCATCTATATAACCACTAGCACTGGTCAGAGTAAGCAAGTCTACAGTGCTGGTAATATCAGCATTGGGAAAATCAAGGAAAGTATGTGCCCATAGCATAGGATTACTTGAGTGGCTCCCTGCATTAATATAGGTCCGTGCTGCAGTGATTGCTCCGTTTGTTGCTTTCACCATGAATATACATTCGTCGATATCAAATACGGCATCAGATATATCGACGGTGCCATTTCTTGATAACAGAACTCCCTGCGCAAAAGCGTCGCTATTAATATTCATGGCCGTGGCAGCCAAGTCGTCGTCGGCATTAAAAGTGAAGGTACATTCGACATGACCACTTGATTTCTCAACAAATACTTCTAATCTTGTAGCATCGAGATTGCCACCAGCATCAACAGTTAAGTCAACCCCCCCATTGCCTGTCTCATATAAAGTGAAGTTGGAATCGACGAGGTAGACGTTACCATCGGCTATAATGTCGGCACTGGTACCCAGGTTTCCACACTCAAAGACATTAAAATGAGTATTATTTGCATACACATCACCAGTTGCATCGATTTCTAACACATCAGAAGTTCCTCCGTTCTCCCCAACCGTAATAATAGTGTTCTGGGTATCTGAAAAAATCACATCAGTTGCATCTAAATCGAGGCATTCAACCCCACTGATATTGCAGTCGATGAGAATGGTGTTATCTGCACCAAGGTCAAGCGGGCCATCATACACAAACCCATTTATTGTTCCCTTGTTTGTTTCTGTTGTTATAGCTGAAGGAAACACAAGGCTCCAATCTGGGTTGCCAACATAGTCAGATTCGCTGCGCCACGTATAGAATACACCGTCGTCCTCTATATACTCTCTTACATTGATATCAGTTCCCTCATCCCATGCTAGGTTACCGTTAGTATCAGCAAAGGGGAAATCAGCCGGTCCCGAGAGGTTCCATGTTATCGTTTTCTCTGTATAACCAGTAAAGCCATCATCATCAGTGACAGTCAGCGTAACGAGGTATGTACCAGTAGCATCGTAGGAATGCTCTTGATAATGTCCGCTCCCATTGGTCCCATCACCAAAAGTCCATTCATATGATTCGATTGTTCCTCCATCTGGGTCATATGATTCTATGCCGTCAAATTTACCTGGGGCGCCCGGCGATTCTTGTTCATATGCTATTATTGCTGTGGGTCCCTCATACACTTTCACATTATGTGGCATACTGTTGGGGAGGGGATTATCATCATCGAAAACTGAGAGGTCATAAGTCACCGTCAGGGTAACCCTCTTTTCACCAGAGCTGCTGTATTTGTACATGGGATTTCGTCCGTAGCCATCTGCTATGCCATCATTATCGAAGTCCCAGGCCCACGTGGTCACAAAACGTGCGCCATCAATATCCTTGCCATCATCGTCTACGATAACTTCTCCCATAAACTGGATGTCTTTGTCTACCTGGGGTTTATCTTTCGGCTGTACTGTAGACTCCCAAGTGAAATCAACGCTCTCTGGAGTGAGATAGTCGCTAATACCCTGGTTTATCGTCCCGCTCATAATAATAGAATTGCTCACCGTATCTACCACGATGGCGCGTACATCCCAGGACTGGAGATTTTCATTGAATCCATCATAGGAGAGATATTCACCAATCTCCCATAATCCATCCGTGTCTCCATTGTTGCCTCCCTTAATGATAGCACCCAGATTATCTCCCTTCTCGTTGGACGCATTTCCTTCGGAGTCAAACGTAATCGTGACATGTTCCTGGATTCCCCTCTGCAGCATAACCTTGGTATCCTTCAACCTGAGCGTATCGCCACCGCGATGCTCAATAATCGCATTGCTCCCATCACCGGCAACAGTACCCACGAGGTGCAGATTCGGTGCCTCAGGGTCAGCATCCATGGATAATACGTAGACGATGAGCGACGAAAAGATAATCACTGCGATAGCCAGCAGGAGCACCGTGCCCAATATTTCTGATACCGCGCTTTTATTATTCCATTTCTCTCTATATTTCTTGAGATATTTTTTCATAGTTATCTCCCTCCTTCCTCCCTTATGGTGTCGTCGGTAGACATACATTGAATGAATCTGCCGTCGGTTATCGTTCCGCTCATAACAACAGAGTTGCTTACACTATCTATCACAATCGTGCGGAGTCTCCATGAATCAAGATCTTCGATAACACAATCATAGCAGAGAGATTCACCCATCTCCCACAGCCCATTATCGACTCCGTGGTCATTCTCTGTGATAACTCTAACCAAGTGATCCCCACTATCGC
>JBNGDQ010000177.1:0-2972 GCA_049975285.1 Thermoplasmatota archaeon | reverse complement strand
CTGGCACGCACTGCTCACGTCTCGACTGGGAGGTCATTGCCTGGCCTGACTGGGGGACGTGGACCTTCGAGCCAGTGACGGGCGCTGACCTCACGCCTGCGGCCGGGCCGGTCGTGATTAATGTGAGCGTTCAGGCGCCAAATCAGGAAGACCAGTCGTTCTCTGGAGAGATACGCATCCAGAATAGCAATGATGCAAATGACAGCGAGATACTCCCCGTCCGGCTTACCACTCCCATACAAAGTACTGCTAAACCTGACACGTCGTTTCTGAGAGCCATGCTTAGACAGATCTTCGATGCCATCATTTTCCCTCACTTGCATTGGGGAAAATATATCTAAAATTGAAACCGATGGTGATGATATAAACCATTATCAGTCAGAATCCTCAATATATCCCATACTAGCGTTCTGAAAACCCATGGGAGTATGAACTGAAAGAGAAGTCCCGCCTCCCGGATTTGAACCGGGGACCTGCCGGTAGCTGCCCATTGGGTCTACAGCCGGCCGCTCCGGCCAGTCTGAGCTAAGGCGGGAACAGGGAGTAATATCGCTCCTCTTTTTATGTTTTTTTATAGATGGGCCCGTCGCGATTTGAACGCGAGTCACAGGCTCCCAAAGCCTGAAGGATGCCAAGCTACCCTACGGGCCCTCGCACCTGTAAGCCCCGTTGTTCTAAAAGCTTTTCCGTTTGCGGGCAAACGTTAAAATGCCGGCAGCCGTTGTTAGATGGATTAGCATGCACATCCGCTATGTCTTTCTCTTTTATGCACTGCTATCCTTGATAGCCCTGCCGAGTCATTCCTTCTCAGGCGACGTAACTCATCTGGATATCGTCGTCGGCCCCTATACCCAGAATGTGACATCGGATGCGGTCACCATCCTCTGGGAAACCTCCAGCCCAAGCGATGACAACATCGTCGAATACGGAAACAACGACACCTACGGTTTCACCCAGACAGTGCCATCGGGCGGAACGCATCACGAAGTGACCATTCATCCGGAGATGGCAACTGGTCGATACCGCGTCATCTCAGACGATACAGCCAGCCATGCTTTCTCCTTTTCGTTAGCCCCAGACTGCAGCAGTGATTTTACGGCCGTCATCTATGGAGACAGCCGTGGCTCCTGGGACAACTGGGAACATGCAGCACTGGTCGCCGATGCCATCGATGCTGTTCTGCCTGACATGGTAATCCACGGGGGCGACATGGTGGACGACGGGCGCGTCAAAGAACAATGGGCCAGTTGGCTTAATGCCACGATGTCCCTAATGCAGAACGCCCCGCTGTACGGCGTGCTGGGCAACCACGAGCGCAACGGCAGCCGGTACTATGAAATCTTCGCCCTGCCCGGCAACGAGATGTGGTACAGCTTCGACTATGGGCCCTATCATTTCGTGGTTCTCGACAACTACGTTCCCTGGGGGGAGCGCTCAAGCCAGTATGCCTGGCTCCGCGAAGACCTTGCCAGGTCTATGCAGCCATTCAAAATCGTCTGTTTCCATGAGCCCATTTACTGCAGCGGCGGTCATCTGCCCCGTTTCGACGTCCGGGCTGTCTGGGAGCCGCTGTTCATCGAGCACGATGTCGACCTGGTGTTCCAGTCACACTGCCATTACTACCAGCGAACCATTCCTATCGGCGGCATAATCTACGTGGTTACGGGTGGCGCCGGTGCCCCGCTCTATTCGCCGGAGGATGCATGGTTTGTCAATACCAGCAGCGAAAACCATCACTACTGCCAACTCGATGTCTCATCGGCGGACATGACGATAACCGTGTCAGCCCGCGATATCGATGGTGTGTTACTCGACAGGTTCGCGGTGACATCGGATGCAGCCCCCGCCATCGCCATCGTCCGGCCAGGTCCCGGAATGTACCTATTTAATAGATATGTGATGCCGCTTTCCTCTACGGTGGTCGTCGGTCCTGTCGATGTCGAAGCAGTTGTTTCCACCTGTGGTACAGCGATACAAAAAGTTGTTTTTTCCACTGAAGATGAGATCTTGTACGAGGATGCGGACTTGCCCTTTAGCTATCATTTCGACCTGACAGCATTTGGCCGTCACACGATCACTGCCACCGCGTACGATGATACTGGCGAAGTAGCCCATGCAGCGATAGATATGTTTATCATCAATTTGTAGCCGTCGCGCCATCGTCCCGTATCAACTCAGGGATGTCATGCGGAAACGACGCCATCGTTACCCCGGCATCCTCCAGCGCCGTGATTTTAGTGGCGGCATCTTCCCGCTGCCCGGATATGATGGCTCCCGCGTGGCCCATCCGCTGTCCCGGCGGGGCTGACCGACCGGCAATGTAGCCGTAGACTGGTTTGTCCATCTCGTTTGCGATGAATGCGGCGGCCTGATGCTCCGCTGTCCCCCCGATTTCTCCCACCAATACCACTGCATCAGTGGCAGAGTCCTCGTTGAAACAGGCAAGCACCTCGCAAAAAGAGGTACCGATGACGGGATCGCCGCCCAGCCCGACGACGGTCGACTGGCCCAGGCCTGCCTCACTCAGCGCGTTGACTACCTCGTAGGTCAGGGTGCCCGAGCGTGATGCCACGCCTATACATCCCTCGATGAAGAACCGATTGGGGATGATGCCCACCTTGGCTTTGCCGGGACTCACGATGCCGGGACAGTTAGGGCCGACAAGAGCGGCGCCATGGCATCGGGCGTAGTGAACCATGTCCATCGCATCATGCAGGGGCACGCCATCCGTGACAACCACCACGAGCTGGATGCCGGCATCGAGCCCCTCAAAGACGGCATCCCGGGCCTGCGGCGCCGGTACCAGCACAAGGGATGCGTTGGGCTCCTGCTCCATACTCGCCTGCATTGTATCATAGATGGGTACGCCATGTACTGCTTCTCCACTCTTACCCGGGGTGACACCGGCCACGACAGTGCCACCGAACTCCTGGATCGCCTGGACGTGGAAGCGTCCCTGATAGCCGGTTGCC
>JBNGDQ010000176.1:0-2976 GCA_049975285.1 Thermoplasmatota archaeon | reverse complement strand
GGTTATCTGTCGATGCTGGCTGTCATTGAAGATATATGCCTCCGGCATGTCGCCCGGAAAACGAGACAATGCCATATCGATGCCGAGGTCATCGAGGTATGCAGCGTAGTCCGTGCGGTCAAAGGTTTCTGGCACTGCGGCCACCAGCCGGCTTTGTCCCCCCAGCTTGGCGATGCCAGTGGCAATGTTGGCGGCGCCGCCACCAAAATGTCGTTCATATCGCTCGATGAAAATGGAATGCTCCGGTTCCGGATGCGCAGGGATGTCGAAGATGTGGTCCAGAGCGATGTGCCCTGCCACGGTTATGGTTTTCATAGGCTAACGGAGGGCTGTACCCTGATAGCGACGGCTCCTGTAATGACGGCGGTATATCTCATGCTCGTAAAAATACGGAGTCTACTTAAAGCTATGGTCATATCGGCGGGGTGACTGGATGCCTCCCAAGATTATCGCAATCGCGCTTCCATTCTGGCCAGCCGTTGCGCCACGCGTCCGGTGCCAGAATATTTGTCGTGGGAAAACACCTCTGCTAGCCCCTTACCCAACACGAAGACGGCTCGTTTGTGGTCGTCCTTTGATTTATGCACGTGGTGTGGCAGGACGTCGAGGGCCTCGTATTCCTCGAAGGACGTGTCATCCGCCGCTCGCTGCTCCAGCTCGTTTTTTATCTGAGCGAAGAGGGTATGGAGCTGTATGATTTCCTCTTTCTGCATCCTCATCCCTTCCCATACTCTAATGGGTAGTGTGCTCTTAAACCTTTCGCTTTGCCCTTTTTCTGTCACGTCCGGGGCAGACGGAGACAAAAGTTTTTTATGCCAACGAGTGTTACACCCGATGTTTTTAGGTGATAACGTGACGTCTCAACAGGTAGCCCAAATCTGCGATGCCCTCAAAGAATTGCAGGAAGACGTGTCAGTGCCTCGCAATATTCGCAGGGGGGCAAAAGAAGTGAATGCAATATTGCAGCGGGATAATGAATCGCTTGACGTGCGGGTCGCGTCGGCTCTCTCGGTGCTGGATGACCTAGTGAATGATCCAAATGTCCCCATTCATGGGCGAACGGCGATTTGGAACATTATGAGTCAACTGGAGTCAGTATCCTCTGAAAATTAATAGAAAAAAGAAGAAAGAGGAGAAAACGGGTTTTATTTCTTCTTCAGGAACGGAAGACCCGTTCGCTTGTTTACCTTGACTTCGTAGCCCTTTGGCTTGTCCGTCGGTGTGCCGCTCTTAGGCTTTCGGGCACTGAAGAAGTAGATAGTCTGGGTTTTTCCTCCTTTCAGTTCCACATTCCGTGTGTACAATGTATACTCTTTCCCCTTGCTTTTATATGTAAATGCCATTGGTATCGCCTCTCCTAGTGTATCTCTTAATAGAATTTAAATCCTTCGATTTTTTTACAGGAGACGGACAGGGTTACAGCACCTGCAGGACCACGAACACCATAACACCAATAATAACAAAAATTATCCATAGTATATATGCCAGATTGAGGCGCCGCATCCACCGGGCTCTCTTCTCCGGCGTATCGAAAAACCGACCAAGGATAGGATCATTCTCGATGCTATCCATGCTCCTCCATGAGTGACTTCATCCGCTTCCGCCGGACGAAATCCTCCCGCTCTCGTTCCTCGAGCTGCCGCTCGATGTACTCGATGGTGCCCTCAAGCTTTGGAATAAAGATGTGCTCCAGCGCGTTCACCCGGCGCTTCGTCTTCTCTATCTCTTTCCCGAGCCTCTGGATGCTGCTCTCGATGCCAGCCACCTCTATCGCCTCTCGCAGCGCCGTGTGCCCCTTCTGGATGGCTTCAGAGAGACTGGCCGGGGTGTCCAGCACACCGTACTGCTCGACGTCGCGCTCCTCGAGGTCGAAGGCCACGATGGGCACCCCCATCACGTGCTTCCGGTCCACCTGTATGGAGCGGTCATCCCGTATCGTGTCGGCCAGGCGGCGCACCTGGTCCTCGCCCATCAGCATCTCGGCGTGGATGAGCGCCGTGAACGCCTGCCGGAGTTTTTCCTCCATCTCCTCCCGTTTTTCCCGGCGATTCTTGATGATATCAAAAAAATCGGAGATAAGCGCGTCACGCTTCTGCGACAGCAGCTCGTGGCCCTTGCTGGCCAGTGCCTTCCGCTTGCGGATCTCGAGAAGCTCCATGCGGGTTGGCTTGACGCCTTCCATTATCTCCTTGGCCATGCCATCACTCCGGATAGTATTGCTCGATGTATTTCTCGTCTATCTTCTTCAGGTCTTCCCTGGGCAGCATGCCCAGCAGCTCCCAGCCGAGGTCGAACGTCTCGTCGAACGCCCGGTTTTCCTCCTCACCCTGAGATACGAACTGTTCCTCGAATGCATCGGCGAACTTGAGGTAGCGCCGGTCTCGCTCCGTCAGGGCCTCCTCGCCCACCACGGCGACGAGGTCACGCAGGTCGCAGCCCTCCGCGTAGGCAGAATACAGCTGCGTCGACAGCTGGTGATGATCAGCCCGGGTGCGCCCCTCGCCGATACCCTCTGCCATCAGCCGCGACAATGCAGGCAGCACCGCAATCGGGGGATAGATGTCCTTGTTCTGCAGCTCCCGGGATAGCACGATCTGCCCTTCAGTGATGTAGCCCGTCAGGTCGGGGATGGGATGCGTGATGTCGTCGTCCGGCATCGTCAGGATGGGGATCTGGGTGATGGAGCCCTCCCGGCCCTGGATGCGGCCAGCGCGCTCGTACAACTGCGCCAGGTCCGTGTACATGTAACCGGGGTAGCCACGCCGTCCGGGCACTTCTTCACGCGCCGCGGCGATCTCTCGCAATGCCTCGGCGTAGTTGGTCATGTCAGTGAGGATGATCAAGACGTGCATGTCCATGTCGAACGCCAGGTACTCGGCAGCGGTCAACGCCATCTTGGGCGCGATGAGCCGCTCGATGGGCGGGTCGTCCGCCAGGTTGAGGAACAGGATGCTCCGCTCGATGGCGCCGGTCTCC
>JBNGDQ010000175.1:0-3007 GCA_049975285.1 Thermoplasmatota archaeon | reverse complement strand
CCCAGGCCGAGCAGGCCGTACCCGAGGAGCCCATACCACCGCGCCACCGGGTATACGAGCTCGTTGAGATAGTAGAGCATGAAGCCCATCACCGTCGCGGCGATGCCGTGCAGCAGGATGCGCCAGTTAACCGTCATCCCGCTCACCCGCCAGACCACCCACCGGGTATAGATGAGCCCGGCGGCGTATGCGATAACCGTGGCGATGGCGGCGCCCATCGCGCCCATGCCAAAAAGGTCGAGGCCCAGTATACGAATGTCTTTCGGGATGAGGAGAACGTTCAATCCAACGTTCATCGCCACCATGATCAACACGCGGTTCCGCGTGAAATGCGGCAGGTTAATCCCCATCAGCTTCATCTGGTAGGGCCGCTCGAGTGCATCCAGCAATGCGAACAGCGGCAAAATCTGCAGGATTGGCACTGCGGTGAAAAACTTGTCGCTCAGCAGGATATGGACGGCCGGCTCCGCCAGGAATATGATGCCGAACGCGAGGGGAAACATGACCATCGACAGGTACCGCTCCGCCGTATAGGACAGCTTCTTGATGCCGTCCATGTCCCGGCGGGCATGCATCGCCGATATCGTGGGAAACAAGAGAATGCCCATGGCCAGCGTCGCCTGGTCGAGGAACCGGGACAGCCGGTAGATGGAAAAATAGTCACCTCCCTCGGCCGCACCCCAGAACAACTGAATCAAAACCTTGTCAACGTTGGTCATAATCCTGGTGGAGGCCACTACGACGGCTACTGGCATGGCAAACGATGCGTAGCTCTTGAACATCTCCCACGACGGCCTGCCGATGGGATAGCCGCGGAAGAAGAACAGAGCCGTCGCGAAGACCGCTATCTCGCCGACCACGTACGTCCAGGCCAGAGCCAGTGCCCCCAGTCCCGCCCAGACCACGTAGACCGTGGCCGCCACCCTAGCCAGCGTCTCGAAGAACATCGGTAACTGTTCCTTGGCCATCTGTTTCTTCGCCATAAAAGTGGTCCGTATAATCTGAGTGAGCGACCACAGTACAAAGTAAACCAGCATCACATAGACTGCTGACTCGTGTTCCGGTGACTCGAAGCCCCGGCCGATGACGTGCGTCCATATCAGCATCCCGCCGACCAGCAGCAGTGCCATCAGGCCGGTCAGTGCGATCTTGACGGCGGCGAATGTTCCCATGCAGGTTTCAAGGTCTTGGCCGCCCGACACCCGCTTGATGTGCGCTTGGTGGAACCCCAGATTATTAAAAACATCAAAGATGGCGACCAGCCCGTAGGCGAAGCTGACGACGCCGAGCATATAGTCCGGCATCGCCATGTATCGGGCGACGAGAAAGATGCCCACGTAGCCCAGGATGCCGTTGGCGGTCTGGGTGGCCAGAATCAATGCCGACTTCCGGGCTATCATCGCTGCCTGTATCACACGAGGCTTTTAAATAGGTATGGAAATCCTGCCGGGCAATAGCCGCCCGACGAGATTCCCCCCGCGGCGCTCCTCGTAAAATTTAAATATATGTTTAAACATAATAAGGGTGATGCCGTTTAAGACGCTGACCATCAAGGAGGATGTGTACAACAAGCTCGTCGCGTTGAAGGAAGACAGCGAGAGCTTCAGCGATCTGCTGGACAAGCTGAGCAGGTGTCGCAACGTCGCGCTTCTCAAAAAAATGCGGGGCGCCGTTACCTTCGAAGACAAGGACGCCATGACCCGGGAGATACGCGAAAAGCGGAAAGAAAAACGGTATCACGCATGATCATTCTCGATACCGACGTCCTGATAGAGATACTGGACAAAAAATCAGAGAAAGGAGAGCAGGCGTTACAGAAAATCATCAATGCCGACGACGCCGTCGCTATTACCTCGCTCACGCTTCACGAGATGCTCTACGGACTGCGGAAATACGCAAAAACAGTGCCCGCCGAGCTGCGACAGATGGACGTTCTCCCCTTCACGAGAGACGATGCTACGCTGTCTGCACAGATTGAGGTCGAAGGTGAACAGACGGGGCATGTGGCATCCAGGATCGACACCATGATTGCCGCCATCGCGGTAAACAGAAACGCCACCCTGTTTACGTTCAACACAAAACATTTTTGTTGCATCGACCGCCTCTCGCTGCTGGGGTAGGACCGACCCCTGGGCTATCCTCCATATTAACAGTATTTATATATCAATATAACATAATATAATACGTAAAGTAAACTTTAAGTAATACTTTTTGTATTACACCCATGGCCTCGCAGACGGTCTCCGCGAAGATACCCGACGAGATGAAAGAAAAAATAAAAGAACACCACATCCAGGTGTCCAGAGTGATACGGGATGCGCTGCAGCATGAAATCAAAAAAAGGGAAGCACAAAGAATCAGGCAGGACGTAGAGGACATAGAACCGATCCTCAAAAAAATGCGGGGCGAAGACGTCATCCGGCTGATACGGGAGGACAGGGAGCGATGATCCTCGACACCAGCTCCATATACCGGGCCATCGAGAGCGGTAGAATTGACGTGCTTTTACATGAAAAAACGCTTGATCTGGCTGCATATGAACTGGGAAACGTGGTGTGGAAACACGCCGTGAGGGAGACTATATCGCTCAGCGAGGGAAAAAAACTGATGAACATACTCGGGGATTGTCTTTCACTCATGGAGGTACTCCGCCTCGGTATGCAGGAACACGTGTACAAGATAGCGGTTGAGGCCGGTATCACCTACTATGACGCCTCTTTTCTGTATGCTGCTCGCGCTTACGGGGAGCCGCTGGTCAGCGAGGACCGGGTATTATCAAAGGCCGCCCGGAGTATGCATATTCCCGTCCACGGCGTCAACGCTATCATGTGACCCCGACGGGGAAGAGACAACCTATATCACTCCACAAAAAACCGTTCGGTCGCCGGATTGTGTGCATAGGCCACTTGTCTGGGGCATGCACCGTTTCAAGGCATGGCAACCGTCACTCGATGCGGGTGCCCGGCTGTATCTCCCCGGATGCCAGGGCTCCCGGTCCGATGAACAC
>JBNGDQ010000174.1:0-3041 GCA_049975285.1 Thermoplasmatota archaeon | reverse complement strand
TCAGCTATTTTTTCTGCAGCGACGGCTGGCATACACCCGGCCACGATGATGTCCATGTTCTGCTCCGTCAGTTCATGGAGGCGATGGAGCATCCGCTGCTCGGTTCGCTGGATGACGCAGCAGGTGAACACCACGGCGACGTCAGCCAGCGATGCATCCCCGACGACCTCATGGCCCTGGGCTTCCAGGATACCGCTGGCGATGGAGGCATCTCCCTGGTTGGCGGCGCAGCCATACGCTTCAATGGAGACCCGCATTGCCTGCATGATTACGCGGCAGATAATAAAGGTTGCCCGCAGCACGGCGTGAGACGTGAGCATTTTATACCCACAGCGCATTCCACATGCGATGGGAAAAACAGTCCTCGAAAAAATATTTGAACGGCACAGCGACACAGCAGCTGAGCCGGGTGACGTTATATGGCTGGAGGTCGACCTGCGGACGGCGCGTGACTTCGGCGGTGCCAACGTGGTGAAGCATCTGCAGCGGCACTATGACAGCGATTATGTCGATGACCCGGAAAAAACAGCGTTTACGTTTGACTGTAATGCCCCGGCGAAGACACCGGAGTATGCAGACAATCAGCATATCTGCCGGCGGTTCGCCCGCGAAAACGGGGTACCCGTCTACGATGTCGACCAAGGCATCGGTACCCACGTGATGCTGGAACAGGGCCGCATCCTGCCTGGCGTGACAGCCGTGGGCACGGACAGCCACTATAACATCGTCGGGGCCGTCGGTGCCTTCGGGCAGGGCATGGGCGACATGGACATCGCGTTCACCTTCAAGACGGGCCGGACCTGGTTCGAGGTTCCCGAGTCCATGAAGATAACGTTCACCGGGATGCCGGATGGCGAATGGACGGCCAAGGATTTGACGTTGAAAGTACTGTCCGAGATTGGCAGCACAGGCGCACTGGGCAAAGCCGTGGAGTTCGAGGGCGACGTCATCGACGAGTTGAGCCTAGCAGGCCGCATCACATTGTCCTCCATGCTGACGGAGATGGGTGGCATCATCGGTTTCATTCCTCCCAGCAAAGAAGTGCTGGCGTTCTGTCGGGAGCGCAGCGGCAGCGAGGTGCAGCCGGTCTACGCGGACGATGACGCCACATATGAGGAAGAAATAGGGATAGATGTGTCAGACCTGGAGCCGCTCGTGGCGGCACCGTACAGTCCAGCGAACGTGAAGTCCGTTGCTTCGCTCTCCGACGTGGCTATCGACACGGTGTTCATCGGCTCCTGCACCAATGGCCGGCTCGAGGACATGCAGGCTGCCGCCGACGTGCTGCGCGGCAATCACATCGCGGACGGCGTGACGGCCAAGATTGTTCCTGCCACGCGGGAGGTATGGGACGAGATGCTGCAGAGCGGCGTGCTCCGCGACCTGCATGAGGCCGGTGCATTGATCTCCAATCCGGGCTGTGGAGGCTGTGCCTCTGGACAGATTGGCATGACCGGCCGGTATGAGGTCCAGGTGTCGACATCCAATCGGAATTTCAAGGGAAAACAGGGACCCGGGGAGACCTACCTTGCCAGCCCCGTGACGGCTGCACGTGCTGCCCTCACCGGTTACATAGGAGGTGGAACATGAAAGATACACGTCTCCAGGGCCGGGTGTGGATGCTCCGCAACGACAGCGGCGCGCTCATCGATGACATCGACACGGACATGATATTCCACAATCAGTATCTCCATATTACCGACATCGACGAGATGGGGCAGTACGCCCTGGACAACCTGACCGGATGGGAGGACTTCGCCGAGCGAGCTGAGCCCGGTGACATCGTCGTGGCCGGCGAAAACTTTGGCTCAGGGAGCAGCCGCCAGCAGGCCGTCGACTGCTTCATCTCGCTGGGTATACAGGCCATCATCGCGAAAAGCTTCGGGGCCATCTACAAGCGCAATGCGATAAACTCGGGGTTGCCCGTGCTGACTGGAGACATGCCAGACGAACTGGAAAATGGCGACGTCATAATGGTCAACCTTGAAAACGGCTTGATTACCAGAGACGGCAGCGAGATTGCCCAGATGGAGCCCTTATCTCAGGTCCAACTCGACATCTACCACGCCGGCGACCTCTTTGCTTACGCTCGAACGCTGGAAGAATAACCGCAGCAGTCAGTCGAAGGGACCCTTCACGTTCTGCTTGCAGTCCCGGCAGACTTCGACTTCGACTTCCAGAAAATCACGTATGCGTGAGGACACTTCCTGTATCGATGACTCATCCCATCCCATGCCGAGTTAATGGAATAACGATATAATACTTTTTCTAAATTTTTCGCAGGCAGTCACATGGTTTATCTCGCAGTAGACGCCGCTGCACTGCCAGCGTGTCGACATAGCAATCCTGTGTCACTTCGCCGGTTGCCTCTGACGAGTCAAGCGGGCTGCAATGCCGGTAACCGCGACGCCGCATCTCCTCGACAAGCATCGCATGCCTGCGATAGAGCGCAGCCCGTTTACCCTGCCATCGCTGCACCTCGGGATGATTACGGTATCCTTTTTTGTCGTTGACCAGGATGCTCCAGATCGCATGCAGCTCACGGTGCTCACCGAGCAGATGCAGACGGCAGAGCTCAGCCGGCGGAACATCCCAGATGCGCATGTAGCGGCAACGCTGGGGAGGCTATAATAATTGCTATCGCCGTCCATATGACTCGCCGGTTTTGATGCCCGTCGCGATGAGATGAGCAACGCGGAGCGGCTCTGGAAGGGCTCCCCGGAGGAGACTCAGCCGGATGACTTCGGTTGCCTCGTCGAGCGTGAGACCGAAGGGCTTCACGTAGAGCGGATACTGAAGTGGCACCCGGTGGAGCACGCCTTTCTGCATGATGCGCCATCGATCCTGCCAGTCATCGAAATGCTGCTTGAGGGCGGCGATGAGTGCTTCCTCGTTGGGCTGGTTCGCGGTAACAGTCATCACAGGGATCCCGGTTGCTTCATGCACCTGTTCACCGTCGACGACGTTGAAGCCGCCGAGAGCGCCGCCATCGGTCATAACAGCGCGGAGCTGACCGGCATGTTTTGATGAAGAGATGAGCG
>JBNGDQ010000173.1:1542-3053 GCA_049975285.1 Thermoplasmatota archaeon | reverse complement strand
GCCAGCCCTCCGCCGCGTAGGAAGCCCCGCCATCCATGGCGGGGAGGACGTCACATGTCGCGTTTCTGCCCTATCGGCTGATGGACGGATTCCTGCGGAAGCTTTTGGAGTACATCCCGAAGCTTGAGACGGCTGATTATACTACTGTCTGTAAGCGATTGCAACGTATACAGCTGGATATCTCGCTGCAGGACATCCCGAATGATGTCATTGTCGCCGTTGATGCGACGGGTATGAAGGTTTCATCGCGTGGTGAATGGATGCGTCATAAATGGAAAGTGCGCAAAGGGGGGCGATCAAGGCCCACATCGCGGTTGACGTGAAGACCAATAAGTTGCTGGCATTGTATGTCACATATGAACGGACTGGTGATGGACAGATGCTGCCATCGCTGATTGAACAGGCTCAATGGTATACCAATGGACAGGTTATACATGCATTGGGTGACGGTGCGTATGACAGCAAAGCCACTTTCAACTACTTGGATGGACAGGACATCAGGCCGGTGATTAAAACCTGGAAGGATGCTTCAACCAGAGCCCGTGGATCTCTGGCTCGAGCCGTGGCTGCCGAGAGCGACGGCAGCTTGGTTACGACGGCTGGTGAGATAAACACCGTTACGGTCAACGGTGGATGGCGGAAACCTATTTTTTGGAGTGAAACGCATGTTCGGAGAGACAGTGAGAGCTCGTTCCCAAGAAGCAATGTTCCAAGAAGTCATGAGGAAATTCAACCTGTATGACACGCTCATGATGCGGTGAGAGGCGCCTGCCTCCCATCAGAGAGGACTGCCGCTTTCAAATATTCAACACAGCAGCAAAAGAAATATTTATATCAGGTTCTATATATGTGTATGTCCTTTGGTGTTTAGGATGGTTAAAATGAAATTGCAGAAGTTAACTTTGGCTGTTTGTGTAATTTTGGGATTGCTCATTGTCTCTCATATCCCAATAGAGTTGATAGAAATTGGGGACGTATGTGCGGGTGCTATGTTTACAGATGATGTGGAAGAAGGATGGAATAAAACATTTGGTGGTTTCTACAATGATGAAGGTTTTTCTATTTCACAGACCACTGACGGAGGATATATCGTTACAGGATGGACATTTTCGTACGGCAAGGGCTTATATGACGTCTGGTTGATTAAGACAGATGGGAATGGTAGCAAGGAATGGGATACGACATTTGGTGGTTTCAGTACCGAGCGTGGCTCCTCAGTTGTGCAGACCGGGGATAGTGGGTATATTATCACAGGATGGACATTTTCATATGGTGCGGGCTCAAGGGATGTCTGGTTGATTAAGACGGATGCAAATGGTAGCAAGGAATGGGATAGGACATTTGGGGAAGCTAACGATGACGTTGGCCGATCTGTGGCTAAAACTAACGATGGAGGATACATCATAACAGGATATAAACAATCATATTGCCCAACGTGTCCTGGGACAACCTCACAGGACGTCTGGTTGATTAAGACAGATGGGAATGGTAGCAAGGAATGGGATACGACA
>JBNGDQ010000173.1:0-1442 GCA_049975285.1 Thermoplasmatota archaeon | reverse complement strand
GTCATTCTGTTGCTCAGACTACTGATGGAGGATATATTGTAACGGGATCCACGCAGTCCTTTGGATCGGGCTCTGCGGACGTCTGGTTGATTAAGACAGATGGGAATGGTAGCAAGGAATGGGATACGACATTTGGTGGAACAAAAAAAGATTTAAGTCATTCTGTTGCTCAGACTACTGATGGAGGATATATTGTAACGGGATCCACGCAATCATATGGGACAGGATCATACGATGTCTGGCTTATAAAAATCGGATCAGGAGGTATTAACAAAAACGAGAAGGAAGACAAAGACGTAACCCCTGGTTTTCAGATATTATTTGGATTTGGAGCTATCGCTATCGCTCTCATTTTCTATAAAAAAAGATAAAGTCTTCAAATAAATAATCCATATGAGTTCATTCCGAAAACTGTGGCGGTTGCCCTGCAAAGCTGGCCTGGCAAAAAATAAACAGACGAATATGGTCCCTCACTCCCTAACGAAATGTGGTTTTTAGTAGCGGCGAACTCGTGGCCTACTCGATTTGTACCCAAAAATGCATCTCGGTCTCTTTTTTCTGCTGGCCGCACGATTCCACCACCTACTGCCAGACCGCTCTCTCACCCAATGGTTACATATCATTACAGAAAAAATAACCGGGTAATTCAAGGGCTAAACAATAAGAAGGAGGCTGGAGGAAGCAAACATGCAGCGCAAAAACAAAACGAAAATAGGAAAAGTGGCCATAGCGCTACTTGTAGCTTTTGTAATGATTGGCGTACCGGCGAACGTTTTTGCTGGCGAACAAGGCGACGGCGGCAGCGGAGACATGGGGCCAGCAAACACCGACGTCCTGTACGGCGAATCTGGAACCCCACCATACTCCCCGACATCGTACGGGCGAAACGAAGACCATAGACATGTCGAAGAAACTGGCTGGTACGATGAATATAATGCCAGCCAGCGAGCCGGTCAAGTACCACCTGACGTCGACGTCACCTACCTGAACACCCCCGACCCGACGACGGCCCACGAAACCTCAGAGACATACGTCGAGGCGACCATTACCAACTGGGATGACGTCCCCCACAACGCACGCATCTACGCGCAGATATACGAAGAAGTTGAATTCGACTCCTTCGTCATCTGGGATGACGACATGGAATCCTGCTGTGTCAACTGGACCACCGAGGACGTAGACGGCGACGGCAACACGTGGGACCGCACAGATGTGAGGTCAAACTCACCCGACCACAGCTGGCACAACGTCCAGGACTGAGTCGGCGGCACCTACGTCGGCAACTCGCAGGATCGGCTCATCAGCCGACCCATCGGGATACCGACCGCCTGCGACGGAAAGAAACCCGGCCTTCTCTGGCTGAACTTCCAGCAGTGGATACAAGGAGAAGAATCCGAAAACCAGGGTAAGTTCGAGGATTACGGCAACGTCTATTACAAGGT
>JBNGDQ010000172.1:0-3082 GCA_049975285.1 Thermoplasmatota archaeon | reverse complement strand
TAATTGGTTAGTACTGTTTACATCGTGGTGTTGTTCTCTTTGCTAATATGCATCTTCCAACAGTAAAGTTATCGTCCGCCGCTTGGTGGATTGTATCGTTGCATGGGTATCACATAGCCCCTCAACTGCGGTAGCATCTCCGTCAACACCACGCGGTAATACTGTCCGCGGCCACGCGACGGTACACTACCATCAGAACCATACCATAACTCAAAGGTATCATCCCGCCCAACACATGCACCCCTATAGGCAGCAGTGCATCCCGAGATATTCTCCATGAACGTCTCCGGCGTGAAGCCCAACACATCAGGAACCACGATGATATTCCAGCCTGCCAGCAGTGATAGATCAAACAAGGCATTGCTCCGTTCCACCATGTTCCCGTCCATGTTACCATAGTTGTCCACGGCACGCACCACAAAATAATAGGTCTCATTCATAAAATCATAGTCGGCAATCTCAGCGTATGATCGATTCGTTATTAAAACGGGATCACTAAAATTGTATACGCCCGGCGTGGTAGATATAAACACATGATACCATATTGGCTCTGATGCATCCGTCCCGGCATCCCATTCCAACAATACGGTATCATTCTGGTTATCCAAGACATGCAGCCCGGTGAGGCCATCAAAGGAAGGAGGCACTTGATCGACTACTGTCGTTGATAACTCTACCAGATTCGAGTCATTATTCCCCCACGCATCGACCGCTCGCGCCATACCATAATATGTTTCACCTGCCGACAGTCCAGTCACGACGTAGCTCAAATCCTGCGTCACAAACACTGGCTCCGAATAATTATAATCACCAGATACATTGCTCAGATAGCCATAATACCATACCTGTCCAGCGTTATCCGTTGCTGCATCCCATGATAAAGACACTGAATTATTCCCACCTTGTATGGATTGCAGGCCCGCAAATACTGGCAATGTCGTATCATTTACCATGACCATGTCCGTCAATGTGATAGACACCCCGGTCGTGGTATTTGTCACATTACAAGTCACCGTATACAACCCTGGCATGGTATATTGATGGCTCACACTCACACCCGTACCGGTAGAGCCATCACCAAACGACCAACTATAACTTAGACTATCTGGAGAGCCTGTAAACCAAACAATATCCTCAGTGGTTACATCTTGCTTTTCTTCCTCCCCCAGCGATACACAGGTAGATGCAGAACTGAGAAAATGATACGTAGCAGCAATCCATGAAGCATTACGTACCATACTGCTCACTCGCACTTCGTCAAAACTCCCATTAAAGTAGTTATCATCGATTCTCCCAAGTTCCAGATCAGAGCCTGTTATCACCCCCCATACACCATCGCTGATAACAGGTTCACGTATTCCATTATAATAAATATCATACCGGTCAGCTGTCGTATTCCACACATACGTAATCATAGAATACGATGTATTAGAAATAGTGATATTCGTTACCGCTGTATTCCCGCTAGAAAACCATTGATCCCTCTGTAAACAAATAACCTCCTCTTCAACTTCGCCTGTAAAAGCACCCAACGCGGTTCGATAATTACTAGAAAATTGAGCAAGTCCCTCCGACGGCGAAGTAGTATTATCAATCATAAAGTCTGGCTTTACCCAAAGAGAAAACGTTTTGATATCCCCAACATCTCCAAAATCGACATAATCATTATCCCCATCAAATTGATTACCGCCATCCGCGATACCCACTACGGATTCATCACCATCAAACCCAGAGGGCGTCCCATGATGACCATTAGACGTAGAATCATATCGTAAGCCAGTCCCATTTTCCTCCATATGCTGCACCATCGCATAGCCTGCATCCCACGTTCCCGCAATATTCTGTTGATCATCACATACCGGATTACCATAATAAAGATAGAGGATCGTATCCTCCGACGGACTCAATAATGGAACATTAACCCACGCGACAAGCTTCCCCGTAGCAGCATCCCAGTCCTCAATTTCATGATGTAACTTTGTACCATCAAGTGTTGTGAACACGAAATCATGGCCAAGACTATCAGCCTTAGTAAGATCCGTGTCCTGAACGGAAACCAACACAGGATAATTAGCAAGATTAGCCTGAATCATCGTATGATTAATTGTCACTTCTTTACGATAGCTCCAATTCGAGTCGTACCAATAAGCTGAATCAATATCTATTGTAAACGACGCATAGGATGGTAGTGGCTGCACCACAATGTCATGCACCGCCCCTAATGTTGGATACGCGGTAAACCAGATGCTGTCCACTTCACTCAACGAGATATCCAGACTGAACAGCCATACCTCATCAATGCAGCCAGCAAAACCACCAATAATTAAGGGGTCACCAGAATTAATCAGGACACCACCCGACCCAATATCACATGTAAAAACGACCTCTGGCTCACCCACTGGACGCACCATGACCTCCATGATGCCATCACAATATGTCACCCCGATGAACGTCCACACTCCCACTGGCACAGTTGCAATATCCGACACCACCTGCATATCATCAGTCTGCCATACCACCAATTCAAGGACCCCGTCAACCTCACGCACCTCCCATGAGCCATCGATACCCACAATATGGCTGCCACTGCTCACCATGGAAAGATTCATCCACCAGGTCACCGTGAACTCATCATCAAACGATAAAGAGCCATCATTAGCGACCTCCACATGCTCACCGGCATCATCAAAACACACTCCATAGCCATACATCGAGCCGAGGGATGTATTCTGTTCACGCCACTCCACCTCACCCACCGCTATGCCATCATGACCGCCGCCTGTATCGTCGGTTATTAGGCTCCCATTTCCCTCGTCACACCGCCACCGACCTAGCAGCCACTCATTCAAGACTACATCACGCACATACACCACCATACTTTCCTCTGTCGTTGCGGCACCATCCAGCTCACCCAGCGAAAATCGACCATCATTTGTTACCTGTCGAACAGCACCCCAGTCTCCGCTATTAAACCGCTCCGCCACATATGGCATATGTTCTACATCACGCTGGAAAATTGCATATACGCTCTGTCCATCTCTTGAAATCAGCTGTAGACTCGACAGACCCACCTCCTCTAACA
>JBNGDQ010000171.1:0-3157 GCA_049975285.1 Thermoplasmatota archaeon | reverse complement strand
CACATCGATACCACCAGTAGTATCCCAACCAATACAGCCATCCCTGTTTTCATAATAAAATAGTATTTACCTTGTATTTATATTTTGTCAATCTCTGTCACGCTTCCAGGGACAGTCGGTCACAGCCCGCTGCTTGCCGGAGAGAACTATACACTATCCATGGCGGCGAGCGCACGCTCTTCGACCTCGGGCGGCGGCAGGTCAGTGGTATCGATGACCACATCATAGATGGAGAGGTCGTCGAGGTCTATGTCGTAGTATTCCCGATAGCGTTTTTTTTCGCTCTGCTCGCGCTCCTGCATCTCCTGTTTCATCTGCTCGATGGGTTCGTCCTCTCGCTCGGCGATGCGCCGGGCTCGCTCGTCCGCGGCGCAGGTCAGCCATATCTTGAATGAGGGAATGTAGTTTTTATGAGCAATCCAGCCGGCGAGCCGTCCCTCCAGGATGACGTTGCCGGCCATCAGGATGACTTTTTGTTTCTGGTCGAGCGAGCGGTCGACCTCGGGGTGTTCCTCGCAGTAGGCCCCAAACTCGGCGAGGGTCATGTCTCGCTCCTCTGCCATCGCCCGGAACATGTCACCGGCATATACATACGGCTTGTCAAGTCGTTCGTGCAGTCGCTTCGCCGTCGTGGTGGTGCCGCTGCCGGGGAGACCGCCGATGGTAATGCTATCCGGCATGCGATGCCCGCCACTCGGACCAAGAGATCAGTTTGAAGGCATGCTGGATGATCTGGGTGAGCGGGATGGACAGCAGCATGTACAGCAGAATCCAGTTGGGGAATATCACAGTCTTGTCGAGCAGACTGACGTGCATCGCCCAGGGAACATCGAAAAAGTAATGCGATGTACCCGTCAAAAATTCCCAGATCCACGTCCAGATGGGAATAAAGATGAGCAGCGTGATGGGCATAATTTTCATCTGGCTGCTGGAGACCTCGCCCTGTTTCTTCATCAGCTTCGGCTGCAGCTTCTCCAGCTTCTTGATCTTGTAGGTGTTGTTATCCAGGCGCGCCTGCCGGTACTCCTTCTGGAACTTGGACATGACCTGCTGATTCTTGGCCATCTCCACCCAGTCCATGCTGACATGACGGATAGCCGTCGATGCCAGCAGAGCAATGCTGCCGACCATGAAGATAGTCAACACGGGAAATGCATGATTAAAGCCGAACAGCGGAGAAAACACCGTACCGACGGCGTTCCCCAGCGACGTTCGCAGGCCCTCGTCGAACATGACGAACATCGCCACCATGAGTAGTACGAAGAACGGCAGCGATGACGATGAAGACGACTTTCCCCCGGATGAGCCCTGCGCCATGATATCACCTGCTATGGCTGCAACACGCTGCGGCTTTTAACTGTTTGGCATCACCGCGCTGCACGTCACTCAACTCCCAGGAACTTGCGCAGCACCGGATGCATCTCCATGGCCTGCTCCCGCGCGATCTGCTCGTAGAGCCGGATGACGATACCTACGGTTAACAGCACCCCGGTTCCACTGGTATTGCCGACCGTGCCTATCAGGTTGGCGAACAAAGCCAGCGCCGCCACAATAACCGAGCTGAGGATGGTCAACGCCGGGATGTACCGCTTGAGCACCTTCTTCAGGATGCGGGGATCACGCCGGAAGCCAGGAATCTGCATGCCACTGCTCTGAATCTGGCTGGCCACCGCCTCTGGCCCCATATTAGTGGTCTCTATCCAGAATTTACCGAAGAAGATAGCGCCGATGACGAAGATAGTACCGAATACGACGATTTTGAGTATCATCTGCCAGGGGTCATGCCCGGCAAGATACTGTGAATACTTCGGATCTATCATGGGGAACAGCCACGTATGCAAGCCCTGCGGCGAGTTGAGATACCAGGCAGCACCCGCGACGGGCTCCGTCGACCCGGGGAGATACTTGCCAATCCACCATTGACCGCCCAGCAATGGAATGCTACTCAGCCGGGTATAGAAGAGCAAGGCGAACATGTTGACGTTGGCCATCAACGCCGACATCAGAATGACGGGAATGTTCGATGAATACAGCAGCCGCAATGGATACCGGCCACGGGCGCCACGCACCCGGGCATGCGTCAATGGAAGCTCCACACGGGATGACTCCGCGTAGACCACGATAAGAAAGATGATAGCCGTCCCCAGGAAGGCAATAATGGGATTCGGCGGGGAGATAAATAGAGTTTCGAAGCCGCCGCCGATGAGGTCACCGATAGACATCTCGGAGACAAGGTAGGCAGTCTTCGGCAGCACGCCCGCCGGGGGATTGTTGACGCTCAGCGCTGCCGCGGTGTCCTGGGGCAGCCAGTTGAACGTCCCGGTGATGATGGCCTCTGAGACGCCGGCGGCGATGAACAGTGACACGCCGGAACCGATACCCCATTTGGAGATAACTTCATCCATCCAGAAGACCAGGAAGCCGCCCATGAAGAGCTGCGCCACGATGACGGCGCTGGCTCCTGTGCCTCCCAGGGATGCTTCGAGCGAGGCGCTCGGGGATAGATAGCCAAATACCTGGGGGATAGCCTCCACCAGGATCATGATCATGACCACGATTTTCTGGACGCCCTGATAGAGTGACTTGTCCTTGGCGTCCTGTAAATCGAGATTGATGATGCCGGCTCCAACGAAGAGCTGCATGATGATAGAACCGGTCACGATGGGTCCGATACCCAGATGCATGACCGAGCCGCTGGCCCCGGCGATGATGGCCCGGTAGCCAGCAAAGATGTCGAGCTGTTCCGGAGCGACGCCGTAGAGCAGCACCTGCGTCAGGATGTAGTACATCACCAGACAGGTGGCGGTCCACAGGATCTTTCTCCGGAAGTGAACGTGGCCCTTGGGTTTTTTGATGGCGGGCCATCGCTCGACGATGGGCTTTAATGCATACAGCCTGCTCTTTTTGTTGGAGTCCTTTGCCATGCGGTTTACACCTCTTACTCGCTTGTTACAGTGCCGCCTGCCGCCTCGATTTTTTCGATGGCTCTCTCCGTTGCCTCGGAAACAGTAACGGTGAATGCCGCCTCGACGCGTCCGCCGCCCAGCAGCTTATCGTAGCCCTGGCTGGCGAGGTCTATCTCGTCGGTGTCGAACTGCCAGAGGTCGCCGACGTTGATGGTCGTTTTTTCCTTTTTCTGGCCATGCCGGGTGAAGCC
>JBNGDQ010000170.1:1187-3157 GCA_049975285.1 Thermoplasmatota archaeon | reverse complement strand
CCCCGCGTTTAAAAAGCGTTGTGTTTTCGTTCACCTGCCGGCGAACCATTCCTGCCATTAACCTGAATAGAAGAGGGTGGGAAACCCTTAAAGGCCGTGTTGGAGGCAAAGCCTTTGCAGAGGGTTTCCCTCCTCCCCTGTATAATGCCGGTGATATTATAAAATTTACTCCTCTCGGTTATATGTGTCCATTACCCGAAAACGTTAAAATAGCGTTCAGGCATCTGGTGACCGATGGCACGCGTGACTGATCAGGATGAGATACGGGATATCGTACGTACAGCAGAGGCAATCGCAATCGTCGGTATCTCACAGAACGAGGAGCGAGCCAGCTATCACATCGCCGACATGGTGAGGAAGCACGGCTACCGGATGTACTATGTGAACCCGAAGTATGCCGGTGAAAACATATTCGGCGAGGAGATACACTCCTCACTGCAGGATGTGCCCGAGCATGTTGACATCGTCGACGTGTTCCGTAATCCAAAATATGTGGAGCCCATCATCGAGGCAGCCATTGGCATCAACGCCGACGTGGCATGGCTGCAGCCGGGCGCGGAGAACGAGGACGCCATCGCCGCGCATACAGATGAGATCGACATCGTATACAATGCCTGCCTCGGCGTGGTGGTCAGTCAGCTCGACGGGTAACATTTATGTATCGCCGGCGTGATTAGTCCAGTGTGATTTTAAAGGACAAGCGGAAGCTCGACATCTCCTATGTGCCGGAAAAGACGCCCTGCCGGGAGGAGGAGCGCCGCCGGCTGTCGCTGCTGCTGGAGGATGGTCATGCGCTCATCAGTGGCCCGGTTGGCACCGGGAAGACGTTGCTGGCACGGCATGCCGATGGTGACGTCTACGTGAACTGTTATACCCATAAGTCCGAGCACAAGGTCCTAGAGGCCATCCTGCGGCAGACCCGTCCCAAGTTTAGCACTGCCGGGTTGACCAGCCAGCGGCTGTGGCAGGAGATCGAGGGTGACCATCTGTTCATCCTGGACGAGATAGACGGTATGCTGCCGGATGACCTGGTCCATTTTGCCTATACGCTGTCCCGTCACGAGGAGATCGGAGCCACCCTCCGCTACGTGGCGGTGACCCGTTCCGCGTTGATGCTCAAGCAGCTGATGAACGACCCGGCGACGTGGTCCACGTTTGCCGAGAAGGCAGTGGTGGAGCTCAAACCATATAGCAAGGAGGAGATGATGGATATCCTGGCCTATCGAGCCGGGGAAGCGTTGATGCACGACGGCTACGACGACGACATCCTATCACTCATCGCTGACATCGCGACGACCTCGGCGGGCCACATGCGGGCCGGTATCGACGTGCTGCGCACTGCTGCCATGGTGGCCGACCAGCAGGGACATGACATGATCCAGCCGGAGGACGTCCGGGAAGCCAACCGCGAGGGCTGGCTGGAAGGCATCGAGGAGCTCGAACGCCGCCCGGTCATGGTACTCCTGGCCGTGGCTCGCTCCTGTATGCAGAGCGCCTACGTGTCGATGGAGGATATAAAGGCAGCCTACGCGTCGGTCTGCGAGGAGCACGACATGGAGCCGCAGCCAGTGGAGGATGACCTGCAGTTGCTGTGCAACCGGGAGTGGATGCACGAGAGCGACCGCGGCTATACGGTCTTAAACAGCCCGGCTGAACTCTTGGCGAAGGAGATAGAAAACCTTTTAAATCACTAGCACCTGGCCCCTCCCCTCGTTTATATATGCCTTACCTGTTTGATACTGCAGAGTAAGCCAGCCCGCATATATATAGCGCCCTAAAACGGGCATGCGGGCCGTTCTCTTTTTTTATCGGCGAGGATTTTAAAGGCACCACCGGTTACCGATGTGTATGCCTGCGGCTGATCTTTCTCCCGAAACACGTGAGGCCATACTGACGGCGCAGCGCAGCGAGATAACCGAGTACCATATCTACCAGCGGCTCGCGGCGCGCATCGATGATGAGCACAACCG
>JBNGDQ010000170.1:0-1087 GCA_049975285.1 Thermoplasmatota archaeon | reverse complement strand
GCGTCGTCCGTGACGAGGAGGAACATGAGCAGCAGCTTGTCGGGATGATCGATGAGCAGCGTCTCCGTTACATCGGTTCCATCGTTCGGGGCTCAATGACGCGCTGGTAGAGCTCTCCGGCGCCGTCGCTGGTCTCACGTTTGTACTCAACAGCACGTCGCTCATCGGTGTGACGGGTTTCATCACGGGCATCGCGGCTTCGCTCTCCATGGCGGGCTCCGAATACCTGGGCTCGAAATCCGAGAAAACAGATAAGAACCCGGTTACGGCATCGTTCTACACGGGTGGTGCTTATCTGCTCGTCGTATTGTTCCTCATTTTCCCGTACTTTGTCGTTGGCGACGTCATCCTAGCGCTGGTGACAATGCTGGTCAATGTCCTCATCGTGGTCGTGTTCTTCACGTTTTATACGTCGGTCACCAGGGATCTATCGTTCTGGCACGAGTTCGGGGAGATGGCGGCTATCAGTCTGGGCATCGCCGCGGTGACCTTTGTCATCGGCTTCGCAATCCGGAGTTATTTTGGCGTGGAGGTGTAGCGTCGCCGTATTTCCTCCGGGCCCAGAGTATGAGGAACGACGGCAGGACGAGCACCGACGAGATGAAGGCGAAGAGGATGGTGAGCGCTGTTATCTGTCCAAACTGCTGCAGTGGGGGCATGAGTGAGAAGGAGAGCAGCCCGAACCCGGCGATGGTCGTGGCGGCGGCGCCGAACAGCGAGATACCGGTATGCCGGACGGTCACGTGGGCTGCCTCGCCTATGCTTCGCCGCTGCAATTCTTCGACGAACCGGTGGGATACGTGGATGCCGTAGGTGATGCCGAGGCCGACGGTGAGCGAAGCGATGGTGATGGTCATGACGTTGAGCGATAGCCCCAGAAAGAACATGGCGCCGAGGATCCAGCCGACGCAGAAGATGATGGGGATGGCGGTGATGAGCCCCAGCATGAAGGATTTATCGCGGAGGTAGAAGATGATGGTGAGGATGACGAAGGAGATGAGGATGGTGATGATGAGCGACCGGGTCTGCCCTTCGTTGAGCGTCTCCTCCACCATGACGTTGACGATGGTGTCACCGGTAGCCTTTA
>JBNGDQ010000169.1:2790-3178 GCA_049975285.1 Thermoplasmatota archaeon | reverse complement strand
TTCGTCCAGTACCTCCGAATGTCCAAGGAGCGAAACGTGATTTTCGGCAATCACGCTGATTTTATCGCATCTCTAACGGCCAAAAATCGCTATTGTCGCTCTTATTCGCCGAAAAAATGGGCGGCGAGATGAAAAACATTGATAAAAAAGTATGGAGCTACCATGAGCTACAAGCCATCACCAAACTATTCGACACGGACCTACCAAGGGAAGAAAAGCATCGATTAGCCGGCATAACTGAGCAGAAAAAAGATGAGACAGAGTAGCATACGCTGGATGAGTTCTACTAGCAAAAATAGAGAAAAAGAGGGGAAAGAGATAATTTCCGTGTTTTATTCTAATTTGACTTTGTCACCAGGAAGGATCTTTATGTAGTGCATTCTCATTT
>JBNGDQ010000169.1:0-2780 GCA_049975285.1 Thermoplasmatota archaeon | reverse complement strand
TTATTCTAAGTTAATGAACGAGAGCCACTGTGTCTGTGAGCCCGGAGTATGCTCCACCGCCCATTTCATATACTCTGCACATTATTGCGAGGGATGGGCAGGGGAATAGCACGTTAAATGTTAGGTGTGTCACCGGGGGGTAGGCCGGGTCTTGGCCAGCCGACATGCATGGCAGCCATTCTATTTCCACGCTGTGGCTCCATCCGAAACATAACTTAGTAGCGGGTGTACCATCTGGGGCTGTATACTCTAGCCATCCAATGAGGAAGGGACACGTCTGATTCCACCACATGAATAAAGAACTGTTCATCCAGCTTGGGCCGTCATTTTCCACTTTGATGTTGTACTGTAAAAATATATGTAAAGGAGCGGGCCATGATGGGAAAGAAAAGGTGGGAGACGCCGTTGCGGTGACTGTATATTGATTTATATCTACCCAACCACCCGAACTATCCTCTACTTGAACATCGGGTTGTGCATAT
Source organism: Thermoplasmatota archaeon (assembly GCA_049975285.1). Classification (GTDB taxonomy): domain Archaea; phylum Thermoplasmatota; class E2; order UBA202; family DSCA01; genus CAZESS01. Next base: position 2,298 of record JBNGDQ010000169.1, on the reverse strand, counting down.
TGATAACATTGAGTTTGTACTGGCTGCTCAGTTTTTGAACTCATGGTAGTTGCAATTGCAGGTAACATCGACGATAGCAATAAAGCAATAATTGCTACACTGGCTATCTTCCATTTCATTCTATTCACCTCTTTTTATTTTTCATATCCAGGGTTCAGCAACTCCGATAATATCGTAAATAGAATTAGGTGATGCCCTTGCAACCATTGTATCAATGGTAGTACATCGAATGCTTTATTTTCCGGTGTTGTAAGAGTAACTGGAACCATATCATAGTCTTCTGTATTATCTGTATTAATGACCTTAATGTTTCCGCTAAATGCTGCGTTTTCTTCATCTGGACATTCCACTTCCACTTCTACCTCTACAGGTCCATCTTCAGGTTTAAGATTTGCTCCAGTAGACGGGTCAAAGGACCATGTTCCCCAGTCTGGATATTCTGCAATTTCCCAGTTTAGGTTTGATTCTTCATCTCCTCCATTCATTACTTGGAAACTACCAGTAACCGTGCCTCCTGGTGATTCGTCACTCCAGTTTAATGCGCCGCTGCATTGAAGGTCTGGCACCAATGATTCGTTTATGACGACAATGTCAACGATATCATCGGCTTCAAAGTCTGTTGTACCACATCCGTGCCAGGTTACAAAGCCATAATTTGAAGAGGTGCCTGCATTGCAATTTATTGTTACATCATATGTAAAATCAATGTAATCACCTGGGCTAAAAGGGTCAAAAGCTGAAAGACTCCACCAATCAATTTTATGAGAGGTTGAGTACTCATTATAAACATCCTCTGGTGGGTCAGCAGAGTTATCCACATAGTCGAAGCAGGGGGGCATGATATCCCAAACATTAGCTATTTGGAGGTTGTCATTACCAGTATTCTCGACTTCAATCTTAAATGTCACCGTGTCTCCGCTGTTAACTTGTATAGGTCCATCAACAAATTCACCTGTATCTGGGTCTTTTACAGTCTTATCTATTGTAACGGTCGGATCACACTCTTCTCCAGTAATGACAAAGGCCATATCTAGTGGAGGAGCAGGATCACCGCCGAGGGGATCATAAAGCTCTTCCCAATTACCAGGGCCCCAAGATTTTTGATAGACGGCATTACATCCCCAAGTTTTATTTGATGTTTTCCAGCCCCATCCGTAGTCAAAATCATAATAATCTTCTAGCCAAACATCGATTATTAACCAGTATATTTCTTCGATTTTCTGCCGGCATGGATCCTCGATGTTTACAATGTTATACTGGTAATAATGCAGGTGGTCATCTGGGATGACTTCAGGGTTCCCAGGATGTCTCGGTGCATACCATCCCTCATAGCAACCCGGTGTATACTCTCGAACTGTAAATTCACCTTGAGCGAAATAGCGTTGCCATATTATATCCCCTGGCATACTATTCACTGAATCATGCGAGGCAATGGCTATATTAAATCCTTCAATGGTACTATTGTTGTCATTTTTCCATGATCCCCAGAAGTGTATGTCTCTGATTTCTCCTGTTTCACTGCATTCCCAATCATCTGCTATCCGAGCAGTGTTATTGCTATATGGTGTTGCGCATACATCCCAGCCGTCTACATCTGGCGTCATGGGGAAATGCATTTTATGTCCATCGCCCGGATCCCAGTCTGCAGTTCCGGTATCGGTGATGAAGGTCATTCCAGTTGCTATCATCATCGTCGCCACCATCATTCCTACTATTTTTCTTTTCATGTTTTTTGCCTCCATTTTTTGTATTCTGGATGAGAAATATGTGATGTTTGGCCCACCAACCTGTTTGCATGATCACGTCACGTGTGAGAAAAGCAGTATACCTTTCGGTATATTATGATGCCTCCCTCACCTATTCCTCACACTTTAAACGCTAATAACAATATAAATTTTGTGTATACCCAAGGATAAGAGGGAGCTCCCCGGACAGGAAAATACGATACAGGTTGGTGGGCCTGTTGTATATGCTGTCCCGGGGAGCGAGCACATATCTAACAGGTGTTATATAATTTTTATTTTCATAGCTGTTCCTTGGCAGAATCACACTACATATTGCCACGATTTGCACACAAAGATTTAGGGTTTCTCTTCTGTTAAATCGTGCTTCCTTGGCATTTTTTGGCACTCGGAACTACTGTTCGTCCGGCCCCTGTAGGAAAGAAGACCCCTAAAGGAAACAGCCAGCCGAAAAATAATAGTAGGGTGGCAGCATACGCCATCATGAGCGACGCAAAAACCCTGATGCGCAAGGGAAAAGTCAAAGAGGCCTACGACCGGCACGACGGCACCCTTG
>JBNGDQ010000168.1:0-3202 GCA_049975285.1 Thermoplasmatota archaeon | reverse complement strand
CAATGTGTGCCACCGTACGGACATCGTGCACGAGCGCTACTACGTGGACGGTACCGCCCCCGACACCTACCTGGGCATCTCGTGGGGCGACCATCCGTGGATACCTGGTAATCCTGGTGCAGATGTTCGCGTGGCCATCTACAACTCAAGCACTCACGGAGCCGGTGATTACTTTGACGGCGGCCAGAGCAACAACTGGGACGAATTCCAGAGTGTTCTCAACTCTGATCCTGAGGGACGGTTCACGGTTTCCGTGATCACCGAACTCAGCTATTCCACGCTGGCCCACTACGATGTCTTGGTTCTGCCGGACAACGGAGTGCCCAATGAGTGGCTGGATGACGTGGACGATTGGTTTACCGCTGACAAGAGGATTGTGGCCGGTGACAGCAGCATCTGCTTCGTCTCCTACGCCGGCTACCTATGGAGCGGGTCGGCGGGCAGCAACGGTAAATATACCTACTGGGACTACAACTCTGATCACAATGATTCTAGGATTGCCCTTGACCATCCCATCACCAGCGGTTACTCGGTGGGACAGATTATCAGTTCCGTCAGTGGAGACGCGCAGATGTACATCGACATGTTGCCCGGAGACGCCCAAGTTCTGACCACGAGCAACAACAATAGCACCAATGCCTACGTGGTATACAGAGACGTACCGGGCAAGGGAAGCATCGTGGTACTCGGCGTCCATGACACCCTCTACCCCGACGGATACGACCTGGTGAGGGATGCCTGTGCCAGTGGGATTGGTGAGTGGTACGGACCCGAAGATGACAAGCCCCACATCATCTGCATCAACGACGACGTGCACTTCGAGGCTTGGCACTGGGGTGACGAGCCCTGCATCTATCCCTACAACCACACCGATCGCACCTACTATCGGTGGGAGTGGTGGAATCCGGACACAGAGCAATATGAATGGTACCCAACCGCCGAAACTCCCGGTGCCATTAACGGAAGCACCATCCTTGTTTCATCACACGCCGACCAAATCCAGTATAACGGTAATAGTTGTTTCTGGCATTATCAGACACCGCCAGAAGACGGTTACATCTACTGGATGCCCTACACGGGTGACTTCTACTTCACCGAGGGCTGCAACCACACCCTGTACTACTTCAGCAAGGACGACCTGTGCAACACCGAGGCGCCCAACGTCTGGCATGTGGGCGTGGACGACATGAAGCCGGAGACGAACATCACCTTCTACGGCAATCCCGACCATTACTTCCAGGCCAGCGAAAACCTCTACTACATGCAGAACGACACTCAGATATGCCTTGAGGCCCACGATATGCCTGAGAACGAGAACTGTCAGACCGGTATCTGGCACATCAATTACACCGTATGGCGCTGGGTTGGCACCACCTACGATATCAAGATTTCCACCGATGCCATCCTCTCATGGGCTCCAGTATACCATCCAGATACCAACAGCTACATCGCTGAATATCAAGGAGTCATCGACTCTGATAACAGCGGAGACATTACCACTGGTGACTACCTAGATATCCAGTGGACTATTGCAAGACTCGACGGATGGTATCTTGTCAAGGACATCACCAAGGTCGGCACCAAGTACCTGCTGAATATTCAGGACGCAACTTCAAACGATACTGGCAATTGGGAGGTCGTCCAGCCATGGACCACTGTCTACAACGACAACGTCTGCCTCAACATGAGCTGGTTTGAAGAGTGCGGCAAATATGAGATACACTACTATGCGGTCGACTACAACAAATGGATAGAGGATATGCATGTCCCCGACATCATGGTGGACTGCACGCCGCCGCATAGCACCAAGACCTTTGGACAGCCCGTCCTTCAGACTGAGATTGAGGGTGGCGAAACCGTTCACATCGTCAACGCAACTACGCCCATATGCTTCAGCGCCGTCGACCCGCGCCTGTGGGACAGCGGTGTCAGAGACATACAATACCGGTTTGAGACCCCCTGGGAAACAGAATGGACAACGTTCGAGAATGTTTCTGAGGGCAAGAAATACTGCTTTACCCTCGAGGAACATTTCGGCAAGGATTTCCTGGACGCCTGGATAGCAGAACACGGCCTCAGCCCTGATCCTGCAGGCTTCGGCTCCGATACGCCCTTTATCCTCCTTCACAGAGCCATCGACAACGTCAGCCACGAAGAGCCGTACCTGCCCACCAAGCAGAAGATATACTATAACCCGTGGCTCAACGAGACTCCGCCGACCATCGCCAAGGGCTACGAGCAACCCAACATCCATTCACAACTAATCCCCGACCTTCACTACATCCGCTCCGACACGAACATATGGCTCCATGGCATTGACGACCAAGGCGGACTTGTCGAGATGCAGGTCGTCATTATCCCCTCAGAGGGAGCCGACCCCTACCCGGATGAGGAAGGGTGGTGGACCGCCTGGAACGGTACCTCTACAGGTGAAGCAAACATAACCTTTACCATCGATGACTACGAGAGTGAAATGGGATCCCTCGAGGAGGGTACAATGTACTACCTGTTCTTCCGGGCCATCGACCATTTCGGTCTCAAGAGTGATGAAGGCAAACAGCGCTTCTTCCTGGACGAAACCCCGCCCACTACAGATATCGAGGAGCTTGGCAACTACACCTACGGCGACGACATAGTCATCAACGTGACGGCTGTAGACAACTTGGACGAAGTCAACGTCAGCAGTGTCACCCTCTACTACCGCTACCGATTCAACGAGACCGCTGCCTGGGGCGAATGGACTGCCTACGGCGATACGAATGAGGAACCGTATACCTTGCACTTTGATGCACCTGAAGGACCGGGTCACTACGAGTTCTATGCTACAGCAACCGACGGCCTGGGCAACGAAGCTGACGAACCAGTCGGAAACGTAGCACAGGCTAGTACCTATGTCGAACCGGTTGCCGCTGACTTCAACGGTGACGGACAGGTGAACATCTTAGACATGGCCATCATCGGACAGCACTGGGGCGAAACCGGTGAAGATCTCCTGTGGGACCTCAACGGAGACGGCACAATCGGACTGGGAGACCTCATACTGCTGGCCCAGCAGTGGACCGGTTAAAACAGCAAAAACCAGGAGGAACAAAAAATGACAACCACCGAAAAAACCGGCGGGGGTGTAACCACCCCTCTTTTCCTCTCTTTGTTACTGCTCAGTGCGGCGACTCTCGGCATGGCTCTGAACACGGCAGCGGAC
>JBNGDQ010000167.1:0-3243 GCA_049975285.1 Thermoplasmatota archaeon | reverse complement strand
ACCATCGACTACTACAGCACCGATGCGGTCGGCAACGAAGAGGTACCAAAGTCTGTTTCCTTCAAGATTGATGCAACCGCCCCGACCGCGAGCCTCAACTCGCCGCAGGCTGGATACATCTATCTGTTCGGAAACGAACTGATGCCGCGCATCTTCGGAGACCCAGCGCTGATTATTGGCGGTATGACGGCAACGGCCACGGCGAGCGACGGTATGTCTGGTGTTGCCTACGTGACCTTCACCACCGGTCAGGGAAGCGTAGAAGACGCTGTCAGCCCGTACCAGTACAACATGCCGTTCTACTTCCCGTTCGGAAGTGACACGCTGACCGTCTCGGTAACGGACATGGCCTGCAACAGCGCAAACAACGTGGCATCGGTCGACTACGTGAAGATACTGTAAAGGCCACCCAAACCCCCCCCTTTTCCCTCTTTTTCCTTTCTTTTTAACCTTTACAAATAAGAAAGTATAGTCGATGCCAAAAATTATTGATAGCATTCAAGGCAGAGAGCCGGGCATTAGCAATCCTCAAGATTTATAAAACATAAGGTCTGTTTTCAGTATTTGGTGACAATCCTATATCACTCATCTGAAGAGTGAATAAAATATTGTTAAACGGCAGCGGCAATGTTTAACCCCGAAATTATTTCCCATTTTGGAAATGTCGAGATTTCCTTCTGGATAAAGAATGGATGAGGCTCAAAACTCGGTATCGGCTTAGTGAAGGGGTGTTGAGACCGATTAATCAAAAAGAATGGCATGTTGTGCTATCTCATAATAGTTGATGCGATCCAGGTGTAGTGTCCTGAAATTATTTAACATCGTTCCATCGCGGTTTCTTTTATCGGTCATGCTATCCCGTTTCAGAGCCATTCATTTGCATACTGCATGATGCGTGCGGGAGGCAGTTTCCGGTAGAAGGCGTTGTGTGGTGTGTCGTAGTGTCCTTGGAAGATGAGGCTCATGTGGGGCTTGACGTGGTTGTACCAGTGCATCGTCTGGTTCATGTCATACTTGAACAATGGCAGTTTCTCTTCGAGAGTCCGGTATAGCCGTTCGATTTTGCCGTTGGTCTGCGGATGGCTGACCCGTCCCACGATGTGATGGATGTCCAGCTTCTTGCAATGTCGTTCAAACCGTGACAGGCCCTTCTGTTTTTTTTCACTGCTGGCAGCGTAAAACTGTGTTCCCTGGTCGGTGAGCACTTCCCGCGGTGTGCCCCACTGCTGGATGCAGTCATCCAGCAGCTGTATGGCATTTGCAGTTGTTTCAGCGTCTACCAGGGCATGTCCCATGACATGCCGTGAGGCGTCATCCTGATAGGCGATGATCCATTTCTCTAGGCTGCTAAGCCATTTGTAGTCGGTATGCCGCAGGCTCATGGAATGCTGGCGTTCCCATCGCACCCATTGCCGTTTTTGCTGTTTCTTTCTATTCCCGCTGGCCATACCATTCCTCCGCATGTACCGATGGATCTTGTTGTGGCTTATCTTCACTCCATAGTCGCGCTGGAGGATGTCTTCGAGCATCCGGGCGCCCATCCGATAGACATGGTAGGCTTCATCGATGAGCTCCCGCTACCTTATGGAGAGCGGCTCGGTAGGTCTCTCCGGTCGCTGCAACGTTGGAATCTTTCCCGTCTGCTTGTACTGGTTCCAGAGTTGGCTGACCCGCTGCCGGGTCACATCCTGCACCTGCCCGATCTCCTGCTCGGTGCGTTCTCCCTTCTCCATCTCCCGGATGATCCATCTGATCTTCGTATCGTCCAGCTTCGGCATCCCAACATAGGATTTCCGTTTGTTAAATGTTTTCAGGACAGTACAATAATAGGATCCAAGAGTATATATTTTAAAGCTGGTGTGTGCCACGGAGAATGTAAAGAAAAAGAAGCGACGGGGAGGGATACGGTACGAACATGAGTATCCCATTTCAGCAGCCATATTATTTGGTATGAGAAAGGACTTGGTGTAAACGATGTAGGCGCCAATATACACGATTCATCCTAAATGATACTTGCTGAAAATAAATCCACTGAATGCACTATGGGGAATAGCAAAGATGTGGTTGACAATTGGTGGAAGGATATTGGCATATACAACCATTGGGGGAACTCATTATGAATCGGGGTGGTAAGTTCGCTGCCCATCGCGCATAGAGAAATGTGAAAGGAACGGAGCATTCATTAAATTAGGATATGTCGGCAGCATCCGCATACCAACTGGAAAACCGAGAAATGGTTTGACTGTTATCGCCGGTACCGACATTTGTTCACTTGAAGCGTTCGTGTCATGGGACAACAACCGACAACGTGGCAGCCCTGACTTTACCCGACTTGAAATACCAGAGCAAGTTTCCTGGCGAAGGTTTCCTCATTAAACAATACCAGGCAGGGACCTTCATATGCATGGGATGGGATTGCTATGAATAAAAATAACTTCAAAAAGAGCCAGCAAATATTTATAGAACCACACAAGCAGCAGCAAAATGCTGTGTTGGATAAACCATACTTGTTTATATTTGCTGAAAGCCATCTCTAGAGGAGGGATGCGTGATGTCAGCGAAGAGAAACCGGTAGGAGTATAATGACCGGTTGGTGCGGGTGGGTGATTTCTTTATCCTCAATCTAGCGAGAAAACCCTTGCCTTTAGGCAAGGGATGAATCGCTCTCATCGATAATGAACCCTTTTTTACTGATCATATATTGTAGGTTTTGACAGGCGCGCCCGCTGGGGCGGGCGCTAAAGTGTACCTGTCTGGAGCAAGAAAAATGGAATTGGTTAGTGGAAGCCATCGTGTTGGCCAGAGTGTGTACCATTTGGAGTGGTGTCCGAAGTACAGGTACAAGATGTTTAACAAGGAAAAGAATAAAAAGCTTTGTGAGGCCATCCTCGGTGAGGTGGCTGAACGGCATGGCATCGGGATCGTCGAGATGGCTGTGATGCCGGATCATCTGCATCTCATCGTGGAGATACTGCCCACGATGAGCATATCAAGGGCATTCCAGCTTTTGAAGGGTGCATCGGCGCATGAGTTGTTCAGACGGCAACCGAAGTTTCGGCTACGGTATCCATGGGGCCATTTTTGGAGTCCCGGCAAGTTCTATCGGACCGTCGGTGATGCCGACGCCGAGACTACCATCAATTACGTGAAGAAGCACAAAATCCATCAAACCACCCTGGGCGCCTTCCGCCAGCCCTCCGCCGCGTAGGAAGCCCCGCCATCCATGGCGGGGAGGACGTCACA
>JBNGDQ010000166.1:662-3252 GCA_049975285.1 Thermoplasmatota archaeon | reverse complement strand
GCATACACGCCACCCAACCAGCCCCCAACAGCGCCCACAAATCCAACTCCCACCCTGGGCGCCACCACCATAGAGCCCGACAGCCTCACCCTCACCTGGACATGTAGCGACCCCGACGGAGACAGCCTCACCTATACTGTGTATATTATAGCGAATGACAGTGAAGAATCCACGTATCAGACTGCTACCAACAGTGTGAATATATCGCTGGCGTATGATACAAGCTACGCCTGGCATGTCACAGCCTCCGATGGCGAGGCAGCTACCATGAGCGATACATGGACCTTCAGGACGTGCAAAAATGTATCCCGTGAAGCAGACGATAAAGGATACCGGACAAACTGGACGATTATCGTGTACCTTGACGGGGATAACAACCTTGATTCCTATGCTCAAAAAGAATTGAATGAAATGGCTTCGGCTGGGATAAATGGATCTGTCTCCGTCGTCATCCTTCAGGATGGCCGGGAGGATGGAGATTCTCACTGCTATACGATAGTAAATGGGTCATTTTCAGAAACATCATTGGGGGAGATATGCCCAACTTGGGATGGAGAGGTAAATATGGGGAGCGGTGAAACCCTCGAAATGTTTACTGATTATGCCCTCACTCGGTATCCCGCCGAGCATTACATGTTAGAACTGTGGAATCATGGATATGGCTGGAGAGGTATCTGCAAAGATGAAACCAACAACGATCGATTGACGCTTCAGGAGATACGCAGCTCTCTGGCAGCAGTATCCACTGGCCATCAGGAAAAAATAGACGTGCTCGTATATACTGCCTGTAAAATGGGAGGCATAGAGACAGCTCACGGACTTGAGGAGTATGTTGACTATTTTGTTGCCTCCCAGGAATCCATGTCTGCAACTGGCCTGCCCCACACCGAAATCCTGGAGGCCGCCGGCAGTATTTCATCCGGGGGAGCAATGGTGCAGTACATCGTCGACGCTGTCTCGGTGTTATACCAGGATTCACAGACTGCTACCATCGCGGGATGGGATCTCTCCCACATGACCAATCTCTCTATATCCCTAGATGCGTTTGCCCGTATTCTTTCAAATCCTGATCATATAAGTAGCAGCGTTATCTCGAATGCCTACGAGCAGGCGGAATCATTCGGTGGGGTCGGATGCATAGACCTCTATGATTTCGCTCAGCTCATCGAGCAGTTGTCGGGAGATGTCGCTATTGATGATGCAGCCCGATATGTTATCGACAATATAACCCGTCTGACCTGTGCTGAATGGCACGGGAGTCAGCATCCAGATGCCCATGGAGTTAGCATCTATTTCCCGTCTTATTATTTGTCTCAGTACGAGGATACCTCGTTTGCCATGAACACGTTCTGGGATGAATTTCTGCAGGCTTACACGTAAAATCGGACGGATAAATACAGGCCGAAAGACAGACAAAAAGGGCCTAATGCACGTGTAAATCATCATTTTGCTATCAAAAAATAATCAAAGAGGGGTTTCGGGGGCAAAATTTAATCGCAAGGAAAAGCTTTAAATACCGTTTTTTGGCTGTAACGAATTAACCTCTAATGGGTAGGGTGAGGAAAATGCAAAAAAATAGCCAAAAGGGGAGGCTCTCGCCTCAAAAAATAGGAAAAATAATCGCGGTCACAGCTTTGCTCATCGGAACCATCAGCATCAGTGCAATCTTTATTCCACAGATGACGAGTGGTCAAGGACCGACCACCCTAGACGTTAACATCGTTTCCTGGGATACCATTGGGATAGACAGCAACAATCCAACTGGCGAAGGACCCAACTGTTCATTGATACAGATACGGGTGTCTAATACCGGCTCGTATAATGCCACCAACGTGACGGTGGCGTTTACGTGGACTTCTTCCAACACATATGTGTATCTACACCCCCACGAATCTACAACAAAAAATATCGGCACGATTCAGAATGGGAAGAGCAAAGATGTATTTTTCACAATTTGCATTACAAGAGACAAAAACGCTAAGGGAACAAGTCGAGCATACACGGTAAGTATCACGTCTGACAACTCAAATTCTACAACTGCCTCCCAGACACTTCTAGTTACAGACAAAGGACTAATTAATCAAAACCAAAACAGCATCATTAATTACGCCCTTAGCGATGCCTCACCGAGTGTTGGCGATTATGTGAATGTCTACATAAATCTGACCACGAGCAGAGGAATTGAGAGGATTACCTTTCCAGTTGAGTATGACCCCGCCATTGTAGAAATAGTCAATTTTTCGGTAACATATCCCGGACCAGCAGACTCTTCAATTATCTACCTAGACAATAATCCTGGCAGCGGCGATTACAATGCAACATACACGTTCCGTGTTATCGGTTCAGGTACAGCAGACCTCAACCCCTATTTAATCGACAAAACATCGGGCGTAAACCTTCACTACGATATCGGTCTGTACAACTTAGATATTCCGCCAATTATAGTCAGATATCCAAATGTCACCATCGAAAAAACAGTGTGGGACGGCTCAACGTGGGCTGAAAACACCGATGCACGTGTAGGCACAGAGGTGACGTTCAATCTCACAGTACGAAGCACGGGAACAGAGAACCTATCCTACATCAATGT
>JBNGDQ010000166.1:0-652 GCA_049975285.1 Thermoplasmatota archaeon | reverse complement strand
TGCCTGCATGCTTTACCTATGTTAGCGGCTCCGCAGAGAAAAACGGTACCGCTATCCCGAGCGGGGATATAAGCCAGTGGGGAAACAACGTTTCCTTCAACATGACAGGACCCTACAGCAATACCACCTGGTTCTACATAACCTTCAACGCCAGTGTGGGAGGCATCTGCAGCGGAACGCTCACCAATGAAGCTAACGTTACTGTTAAAGGCGTGTCGAGCGGAGATTATGCATATGATAATGACACAGCCAATGTAACTGCAATTGCACTCAACCCCAGCATCATGGTCACCAAACAAGCCAACGTCACCACCGCCACCATCGGCGACACCATCAATTATACGTATACCGTCACCAACAACGGCGACGTCACCCTCACCACTGTCCAAGTAACCGACAACAACATCACCGGCTCCATCACCCTCAACGCGACCACGCTTGCCCCCGGTGAATGGGCCATCGGCTACCTGGAACACATCGTCACCGAAAGTGATCTCCCCGGCCCCATCAACAATACCGCCAACGCCAGCGGCCAAGATCCCCTCACCAACATGGTCTACGATGAAGCTAAAGAAAGCGTCACCCTCACCTACGGAGCCAGCATCATGGTCACCAAACAAGCCAACGTCACCACCGCCACCATCGGCGACAC
>JBNGDQ010000165.1:0-3260 GCA_049975285.1 Thermoplasmatota archaeon | reverse complement strand
AGCCAGCTCCCTGCAACATTAAATCAGTTTCGAAATAGTTTCGGGATAAAGCCCGCCTATTCAAAAGGTATATATACCATGCTACACTTGGACACGCGCTATGAAACGAGCTATTGTTGCATCGTTCCTCGTCTGCGCCCTGATTGCGACTGCAGGGTGCCTAGATGACGGCGATACGGAGGCAGACGCGACCATGACCATGCAGGAAGTTTCGGACGACTTCAGCCAGTCCATAGATCAGGGGAATATGACTATGACCGTATTCTTAAAATCCTTGGACGAGGGAGATACCCTCCTTATCAAAGATACCATTGCCAATATTACCTATAACGAGCAAAATGAGAGCACAGCGGTTTCGTTTGCTTCCACTTCGTCATCATCTGCGCAACTCCGATTTGAGGGAGACATTACTGACGAATTTTCGTCCGGGGATACTGTTGCAGTTACCACTGGCATTATCAACGTGACCATGACACAACAGAGTCAGCAGGGGCAAGTCACATATCACTATGAGACCTTCGAAGAAGGGTGGGACGCTGCCAATAACAAGAGCGTCCCGTTCCCTCGGTCAACCATCGAGCACGCGGAGGCCATCGAGGACACCGATGACACGGACGATGGAGATGACACCTCCGGGTCGTCGACGATGACCTTTTCCGCGTTCTGGAACGACTACGCCCAGAGCGTCGACAACGAATCACTGGTCGCCACGACCTACCTGAAGAGCCTGGACGACGGCGACACCGTCACCATCGAGGACACGCTCCACAATCTCTCATACAATGCAACACGGGACTACACGCTCATCCAGTTCTCATCCGTCACGCAGCGCGTGCTGGGCATCGAGGGTGACATCACCGGCGAGTTCCAGGCGGGCGACGCGGTGTCGCTTACCTCAAAAATCATCAACGCCACGTTCACCTACCCTGTGCAGGGGCAAAACTGGACGATACACTATGAGACCTTCGCCGGTGGATGGGACACTGAAAATAACACCCAGGCGCCCTTCCCGCGGGATGCACTCCAGCACGCTGACTGACGCTGAATGATACCTTGGTCCCGGCATCTATGTACGGTAATAGTAGTCATAGATTTCCTGCAGGTCGCCGCCGACCGCATACCACAGCGAGCATTTGATTATCCGGAGAGTGTTGCGGATGAATCCATGCTGGACGAAGGTCGCCGCACTCGTGATGACTTCCCCCGGGAGCAGCACCGTTTTACCATGCTGTCGCATGAAAATGGAGAGCTCTGTATCCTCCATGATGGGCACATCAAGCACATCGAGATGCTCCTGCATGGGCTGCGCCCGAATGAACATGGCTCGATCCCCTGAATAGCGGCCCATCAGCCGGATGAGCATATTGCTCCCCATCACTACTAGCCGGAGAAACAGGCTGTCCGGGTTGAATCGAAGGGAAAACGCACCCCCGATAACCCGGTCGTCACGCAACGCCTCCCGTATAGCATCATCCCACCCTCGGGGGAGCTCTGTATCCGCGTGCAGGAACACGATGACGTCCCCCCGGGCATGCCGGGCGCCTTCCCTGAGGTTGTAGCCCCGACCCCTGTTTTCGATAAAAATGACTGTTTCATCATCCTCAGCCGGGGGCATCGCTCCACGGAGCATGGTATCGACGACATAGATAGTCTCCACCGCGGTGCGTGCCGTTCCCACCATTGCCCGTATCCCGTCCACGTTTTCCACGCCTGCATGCAATGGCACCACGACGGATATCTCTGGCTTCGTCCCTCCTCTTCCAGATATCATAGTACGTGCTCGGTGATGTAGCGCATCGTGTCTGATGCTGCAAACAAGCTTTCCCGGTTCCTGTGATAGAGCGCCTGCAGATCCTCCAGCGTATCGACGTCCTTCCATGCCGGCAGGATGTATATGTCTCCTTCTTTGCTGCTGTCCTGGAGCCTTCGCAGTGTCTCGGCGAACACGGTGGGCGTGCTCCATTCAATGCCCTCGAATGCGCTCGGGGAAAAAGTATGCCGGGTGAAGCCTATCAGGTAGTAGCCCCCGTCGATGGCTGGTCCGATGACCATGCTATCATGCGCCAGCTCGGCGAACGCCTCATGGATGAACCGGGCAGGCAGGTCGGGGCTGTCACTGCCGATGGCAACGGCACCGTCATAGCCCCTAGCAAATGCCTCAGCGAAGCCATGCTGGAGCCGTTCACCCAGGTTGCCTCCGCGTTGTGGCATATAGTGATACTGGTCACCCAGCCATGCCCGGAATGCCTTCTCTCTATCAGTCGGCGTGTAGCACACCATAACTGGATACCCAGTTTTCCTGAGCATCGCCAGTATATCAGTCACAAAAAATCGATACAGCCGGGCGGCGCTGCCATCATCGAGCGCCTCGCTCAGACGGGTTTTTACGTTTCCCGCTTCGGGATACTTGACGAAAAACAGGATGCAGACAGTCTGCTCCCCGGCATCTGCCATCAGGTCTTTAACAGGTCAGGATACAAAAAAGCTTGCCCCTACCGTGGCTTTTTCCCCGTAACGCTGCCCCGGCCGACCTTGCCTGCATCGGCTGCCGCCGTCCATTTCTTGAGGCCGCCCTCGGCTGCCTCATACATCTCCGCGCCGTAGCCCTCGATGATGCCGTCCTTCAACTCAGCGCGGAGCATGTCCAGGTAGCGGTGACAGTGCCGGGCGAAGTCCCCGCTGAGGTCCTCCGTCTCCACGTCCTCGAAGCCCGTACGCTGGAGCAACGCCTCGTAGCCCTCGAGTCTCTCGATGTACGGGAAGGCCATGAACCCGTTGAGGTCCTTCCATTCCCCGGGCGTGAGCTCGCCGACCTGCAGCCAGTCAGTGAAAGCGATGGTTCCACCGGGCTCCAGCACCCGGAATGCTTCTTCCACCAATCGGTCCTTATCGGTCACATAGCACCAGGCATCCTGCCCCCAGACCACCGTGAAGCTGCTCTCCTTGAAGGGCATGTCGAGAGCGTTCCCCACCCGAAAGTTCACCTGGTCGGAGAGCCCCGCCGCTTGTGTCTGCTGCTCTGCCATGTCAACCATCTTCTCCGTGGCGTCGAGACCAACCACGGTGCAGCCATACCGGGCGGCCAGCTGCCGGGCCGGTGCACCCAGCGCGCTGCAGACATCGAGCACCCGGCTCTCGCCCGTGATGCCAGCCCGGAAGGCAAGCGCCTCTGTTTCTACCTCGCCTCCGACGTGTATCTGGTCGCCCATCAGCATCTGCCAGAGCACCCCGACGGGACCAGAGTAGATATCGATGACGTC
>JBNGDQ010000164.1:0-3264 GCA_049975285.1 Thermoplasmatota archaeon | reverse complement strand
GGAACGCCCGCATCGGCGAGGCGGCGAAGCGCCCGTAATCGCTCCGACGGCAACGGCGCCTGCGGCTCGATGAGCGCTGCGACATCACGACGCAGCGAGGTAATAGACAGGCTGACCGATGCCTGCATGGTGGCCAGCAACCCGGCATCCCGGGCCACCAGGCCTGACTTGGTCACCACGAGCACGGACACCTGTCGCTCCTGGAACAGCTCGAGGCAGCGCCTCGTTATGCGGTGTTCCTCCTCCATCGGCGGATACGGGTCGGAGCTATTCGCCATGCTGACGTAGCGATGCCGCTCGGCGCTGCGCAGCTCGCGCTGGAGGCGCTGAAGCACGTTTTCCTTTATACGGCCCTCGAAGGGACGGGGTATATAGCTGGTTATATAGCAGTACAGGCATCCATGCGGGCACCCTGTATAGGCACAAAACGAGTACTTCGGCGGACAGGAACACTGGCTGCTATTCCAGGGATCGAACTCGGTGAGGACCATCTCGCTGTAGCAACTCATCGGGGCTTTAATGCGTTTCGCCATAGGTTTTTAAATGCGTCCGCCATCAGGATTCACAGGTGAACAGCATGGTCAAGGTGAAACCATTCACGGGTATCCGGCCGAAGAATCCGGAGGCATTCTGTATCCGTCCCTACGATGTCATCGGAGATGAGGAGCTCCAGGAGCTCCGCCGGGGCGACAACGCCATTCACATCATTCTCCCTGAGGGGGAGGGCGACGAGGTATACGACAACGCCCGACGGGCCTTCCAGCACGCTGTCAGGGGCATGATTCAGGATGAACCATCCATCTATCTCTACCGGGAGAGCAGTGATGACTTCAGCCAGCGGGGGCTCATCCTCGCTGTCTCGCTTGCCGACTATGCGGAGGGACGGATAAAAAAACACGAGGAAACCCGGGAGAAGCCACTACGGGACCGCGTCAGGCACATCGAGGCAACCCGGGCTAATACGGGCCTCGTCTGGACGATCTTCCGTAGCCAGCCGAACATCAAACAGTTGATGGACGACGCCGAACAGGGCGACCCCGTGGCTGACTTCGATAAATACGGCTATAGGCATACCCTGTGGCGTCTCTCAGACACTGATATACTTGAAGCCATCCAGGCTGCCTTCCGGGACGTGGCGCTATACATCGCCGACGGCCACCATCGCATCCGAGCTGCCTACGAGTATAGTCGACAGCACGATGAAGACGAAGCCCAGTATGTCATGGTGTTCGTGGCCAGCGACGACGAAATGCGTATCCTGCCCTATAATCGGGTCATCCGGGAGATAGACAGCAATGCTTTCCTCCAGGATGTCGAGCAATATTTCACGGTAACCCGGCTTGATGACCCGTGTGAGCCGGATGAGCACGAGATACAGCTCTACTACGATGGCGGCTGGTGGCAGCTACAGCCCCGCGAGATACCCGACGACCTCGTGGCGTCGCTCGACGTCAGCATTCTCCAGGAGCAGCTTCTCGAGCCAGTCCTCGGCATCACGGACGTCCGCAACGACCCCAACATCTTCTTCGAGGGCGGCGACGTCCCGCGCAGCCACTACGAGCGACTCGTCGACGAAAAAGGCAACGCCGCTGTCTTCTATCTGCATCCCACGAGCATCGAAGACCTGGAAGCCGTGTCCGACGAGCAGCGAAGCATGCCCCCGAAGTCAACCTGGTTCGACCCCAAGCTGCTCACGGGCCTCGTGTTTCATTCCCTGCGTTAGTCCCACATCTTGACGCCGTCACTGGATACCGAGGTGACCAGCGCCCGGCCGCCAGCTTTCTCTATCGCGATGGCCACTCGCTCCGGCTCGTCGGTCAACGCGATGATGCTGCCGCCGCCACCTGCTCCGGTCAGCTTGGCTCCATAGGCGCCGGCTCGCCGGGCTGCCGCGATGAGTTTTTCCAGGGCATCAGAGCTGGCTCCCAGGGTGTGCAGGTTCTTCTGCGCCTCGTTCATCGCCTGGCCGAGAGCGACGTAGTCCCGGTGCTGCAGTGCGTCGATGCCCTCGATGACGAGCTCCCCGATGCGCTCGGTGAGCTCCCGGCCGAAGCCGGAATGCGTGACGAACCGCCGGACTTTTTTCACCTGCCGGGGCGTCTTGGACTTGATGCCGGTCATGCCGACAACGATGTGCACGTCAGTCATGGCGGGAATGTCTATTTTATGGACGTACCAGGTCCTGCCATCCCGGCTTATCTTCCAGAGGAAACCATGGCGCTTTTTTCGAGCCAGCAGGATAGCACCGCCGTGGGTGCATGCCGAGGTGTCATTGGGGCTGCCGCCGCCCTGCACCTCGTATTCGACCTCGAAGCTCCTGCGCGCCACTGACTCAGGCGAAAAAGCATCGCTGAGGCGGAGGATGCACGCGACCGATGCAGTCGTGATAGCCGCCGATGAGCCCAGGCCGCTGGCTGACGGGATGTTGGAAAACGTCGTCGTCTGTAATGGTGGACCCTCCCACAGGGTCTCGATGGCATGCTTGATGTAGGTGTGACGGTAGCCGTCCAGGGGGCGACCGTTGACTTCGTGGACGTCGCCGGGCCGCATCTCCACCCCGACGCGGAGGTCGATGGCCGCCGAGAGACAGGGCTGCCCGTAAATGACGCCATGCTCACCGAGCAGAATAATTTTCCCTGGAACCGATGCGACAGCCATCCATCGCAATAATGCCGGGGAGGTAAAAAGGTTACTGTTTTCCGCGGTCAGCAAGATATATATGCCGGGCGTTATATCCGGTATGGACCGTCTGCTGGTATTCGACTACGACGGAGTTCTCGTCGACAGCTACGATGTCTTCAAGCATTATTTCCTCCAGGCCTGCTGCGACCAGGGCATCAAGGCTATCAGCAGCGAAGCTGACTTCCTTTCCCTCTTCGACGGCAATCTCTATGATTGCATGCTCCAGCGGGGCCTGACCCGCGACCAGATCCTTCGGGTCGTGCTCACGGTTCGAGACGGCATCATGCAGGAACACGACAAGATATCCCTTTTTCCCGGCATCAAGGAAGCCGTCCACGAGCTGGCCGACGACAACACTCTAGCGGTCGTCACCTCCAACGACACCGAGGTCGTCCAGCATTTCCTGGCCGCCTGGAACATCGACTGCTTCACCGACGTCATCGGTTCCGATAAGGAGCCCAGCAAACAGGCAAAGCTGGCGCGCCTCCACCAGCAGCATCCAGGTGTCTGCTACTACATCGGGGACACCGTCGGTGACATCCAGGAGGGCAGAAAAGCCGGCGTGACAACCGTCGCAGCTGC
>JBNGDQ010000163.1:0-3275 GCA_049975285.1 Thermoplasmatota archaeon | reverse complement strand
ACTGTTCCTCCGTGACTACCCCTATTGGCGCAGCATTTATTAAGTTTTAGGTCTCGAAGGGCTCCAGGAGAGAATATCCATGCGGAAATGATGCGGAAAACACAAACATAAAATACACGCCCTCTCATGTAGTGGACGGCCTGATGCTCAATGCCATCGAATGACTTCTATCGGATGAGCCAGCATGAGACGCTCGAGGAGCTGAATACCTCCGAGGAGGGGCTCTCCAAGCGGGAGGTGCAGCGCCGCCTGGACAAATACGGGAAAAACGAGTTGCAGGCCGAGATACAGATGCCGATGTGGCTGCTCTTTCTCTCCCAGTTCAAGGAGCTTCTAGTCATCGTGCTCATCATCGGGGGGTTGGTCGCCTATTTCATCGGCGACTATCGAGGCGGCACCATCATCTTCATCATCGTGCTGGTCAACGCCGTCATCGGTTTCATACAGGAATACCGGGCGGGCAAAATCGTCGATAAGCTCAAGGACTTGATACGGTCGTCCGCCAAGGTCATCCGGGACGGCGAGCTGGCCGAGGTGACACCTGACAAACTGGTACCCGGCGACCTGCTGCGGGTGGAAGAGGGCGACAAGCTGCCGGCCGACGTCCGCCTCATCGAGACTTCGAATTTCAAGGTCAACGAGTTCGCGCTGACCGGTGAATCCGTCGCGCAGGAAAAGACCGTGGAGGCCCTTGCTGACGATCTCGCTCTGGCCGACCGGACCAACATGGCCTACGCCGGCACCACGGTCGCCTCAGGCACCGCCACCGGTGCCGTCGTCGCCACGGGCATGGACACCGAGACGGGGAAGATAGCCAGCATGACGCAGGAAACTGGGGAGATAAAGACGCCGCTGCAGCGCGAGCTGCGCGACCTGGCTCGGAAGCTCACCGCCGCCGTCATCGTCATCGGTACTGGTCTCTTCGTTGCCGGCATGCTGCAGGATTTTTCCATCTACATGAGCATGGTCTACGCGCTCGGCGTGGCCATGGCGGTGGTCCCGCAGGCACTCCCGGCGCAGGTCACCGTGGCGCTGTCAACGGGCAGCAGTCGCCTGGCTGAACGCAATGCCGTGGTAAAGGACCTGCCGTCGGTGGAAACCCTGGGTTCCACCACTGTCATCTGCACGGACAAGACCGGCACGCTGACCAAGAACGAGATGACTGTTCGCTCCGTCTGGTTTGACGGCGCCACCTACGAGATAACCGGCACGGGCTACGAGCCCGAGGGCGACATCCTGAGCGAGGATGGCGAGCCGCTCAAACAGGATCAGATAGAGGAGATAGAGGTGATGATGGACGCTGCCACCATGGCCTCCAACGCAGAGATACACGAGCCGGACGAGGAACACGATGGCTGGTATCCCATCGGCGACCCGACGGAAGCGGCGCTGGTCACCATGTCCACCAAGCTTGGGACGCGCTCTCCCACCGAGGACGAGGAAAACCCCGAGGTGCAGGAGTTCTCCTTTACCTCCGAGCGGAAGCGCATGAGCTCCGTTCGACGCTTCGGCGACCACGTTGCGTTGACCGTCAAGGGCTCTACTGACAGCGTTCTCTCCATCAGCTCTCATGTCTACCGGGACGGCGAGGCGGTATCTATCACCGATGAGGATAAGCAGCGGATACGGGAGCAAAACGAGGCCTACTCGGAGCAGGGACTCCGCGTGTTGGCTATCGCTCGCCGTGAGTTGGAAGCGAAGGACTGTTATGAGGTGGACGAGGTCGAGCAGGATGTCACGTTTCTCGGCCTGGCTGCGATGATTGACCCGCCGAAGGAGGGTGTCACTCAGGCGATAGAGGAAGCCAAAAAGGCGGGCCTCCGCATAGTCATGATAACGGGCGACCACGCTGTCACCGCCTGGGCCATAGGCCGAGAAATCGGACTGTCCGTGGAGGAGGACGAGGACATCATCACCGGACAGGAGCTCAAAGAAATGAGCGACGGCACGCTGCATGAGTTACTCCGGAGCAAACAGAGTCTCATCTTTTCCCGCGTCGACCCGGAGGATAAGCTCCACATCGTGAAAACCCTGGAGGAGCAGGGAGAAATCGTGGCTGTTACCGGTGACGGCGTCAACGATGCGCCGGCCCTGCGCCGGGCGCATATCGGCGTCGCCATGGGGCAGCGTGGTACGGATGTGGCCAAGGAGGCCTCCCGGCTGGTGTTGCTCGACGACAGCTTCCCGACGCTCGTCCATGCCATCGAAGAGGGGCGGACCATCTACAACAACCTGAAGAAAACGGTCTATTCGACGTTGACCACGAACAGCGGCGAGCTTACCCTGGTGCTCCTTGGCCTGCTCGCCGTCGGATTGTGGGGATACCCAATTCCCATCTTGGCGGTGCAGATCTTGGCTATCGATTTGCTGGGACAGATAATGCCGCTTACCTTCCTTACCTTTGACCCGCCCACGGAGGGATTGATGAGCAGACCGCCCAGAGACCCCGAAGAGCGAATGCTGGACCGGCGCTCGGGTTCAGAGGTCATGCTGCTGGGTATCCTGGTCGGAGGGCTGGCGTTCATGAATTTTATCCTGTTTATGCAGCGGGAGGGCTGGCTCTCCGTCGACGATACGGGGGTATTAGCCTATTTCAAGGTTACCGCGTTGACCTATGCCACTATCGTTTTCTGTCAATACGTCAATACCATGGAGCGACGCTATCATTTTACATCCCTGTTTAACCGTAACTTTTTCACCAATAAGATACTGCTAGGGTCCATCGTGGCCTCCATCGGGCTGGTGCTCATGGCGATATATGCTCCCTTCATCAGCGACTTCCTGCTCTTCGGTGGATTGACCATTGTCGACTGGATGTATGTCGGCCTGGCGGCTCTCCTCTATCTGGCTGCCTTTGAGGTGCTTAAAATACTGCGCCGCTGGCAGGATAAAAAAACAACCGAGCGGTCAGAGTAACTACTATAGTCAGTCCTATTATCTGTTTTTCACTCCTCGGTCAATCCGTAGCCCTCCCGGGTGAGCTCCACCAGGCGGGAGATAAACCGGACGAGGGGGCCGCCGTCGATGATGTCATGGTCGATGGAAATCGTGGCGTTGAGATACTCTCGAATCTCTATGGAGTCGTCGACGACGCCGGGTTTTTTTTGGATGCCGCCAAGCACGACCATAATAGCCTGGGTGCCGCCGAGCGGGACGATGCCTCCGGGGAACTCGCCCATCATGCCGATGGCGCTCACCCCTGCGGTTCCCATATGCTTTTTTTTCATGACACCCCGCCGGCGGACCAGCCACATGAAGAATCGTTTCAAGAATGC
>JBNGDQ010000162.1:0-3328 GCA_049975285.1 Thermoplasmatota archaeon | reverse complement strand
CTCCCAGGGCATTAACTCCTTCGATTTTTACTGAGATTTACTCTCGGAGATACTGATGCTCAGCGCAAACATAAAATACCGCCCTCGCTTATCAATCGTGAAGGTGGACCTATGTGTACATGGATGAAAGAAGTACAGGGCAAGGATAAAGGCGACGTCAAACTGTATGCGCTGAGTACCTGCATCTTCTGCATGCGGACGAAGCGGCTGTTGGACAAGCTCGGCGTCGCCTATCGCTATGTCGACATCGACGAGCTCGACGGCGGCGACCAGGATGAGGCTGTCGATCAGATGCGGGAGCACAACCCATCCGGGGGCTTCCCGACCATCATCATCAACGGGACGGTCATCCAGGGCTACAAGGAAGACCAGATAAAGGAGGCGCTCGATCATGCCGCCTGAGGTCACGGATGAAGAAGTCGAGGAGCGCTATCAAAAACTGGATCAGGAGGCCGAGGCCGCTGGCTATCATCTCAATCCCGACGAGGAGACGACCCGGCAGCTCATCCGGGGCATCCTGGTCAACGAGAAACGGTACGGCTATGGAGCCTGCCCCTGCCGGCTGGCCGCCGACAATCGAGAGGCGGACCTGGACATCATCTGCCCCTGCGACTATCGCGACGCGGACCTCAACGAGTATGGGAACTGCTACTGCGGGCTGTACGTCTCCCAGGCGGTGCTGGACGGCGAGCAGGAGGTGCAGTCGATTCCCGAGCGGCGGCCGCCAAAGGAGAAACGAGAACAGGAAGAGGAAGAACAGGCGGGACGCGTGGAGAGCGTCGGTGAGCTCTCGCAGCCGGTGTGGCGGTGCAAGGTCTGCGGGTATCTCTGCGCCCGCGGGGAGCCACCCGGGGTCTGCCCCATCTGCAAGGCAAGCAAAGACCGATTTGAGCGCTTCATGTGACGGGCAGCGGCACAGTATTATATATGCCCGCCGGGTTAGGTATGGTTAGGTGTTCTTTTGTGACGGCATTGCCTGACAGCCTGTACATGGAGCGACTGGCCGATACATCGTTCCGGCCGGTGTTCATTCTGGGGTTGCCTCGCTCGGGCACCACGATTCTCTACCGGATTCTGGATAAGACAGCGCAGTTCAACGTGGTGACATTGTACCATGTGCTGTACCATGACCGGCTGCTCGAGCATCATTTCAAGGGCGGGGCAGACGCGGCGATACAGGAGATAACGGACTATTTCACGAGACACGACGTGGAGACCCGGGAGGCCGACAGCCTGTCGGTTGGACCACGGCAACCAAAGGAGTATGGATTCATGCTGCCGGAGAGCGGGTTTCCCTGGAACATCACGGAGCAGAACAGCGGCAGGATAGCCGGGCTCTGCAAAAAGATATCATACATCGAGGATAACGGTAGACAGATACTGCTCAAGAATCCCTTCGACTTTGCGAATTTTATGCGCATCAAAACTATTTTTCCCCATGCACGGTTCATCTTTATTCATCGGCATCCCATCGACGTGCTGGATTCCCAGATACGGGGTATACGGCAGATTTTCAGGGAGAAAAACGATTATCTTGCATTGATATTCAACACGTATGGAGCAGCGTTTGATAACCCGTTGACACGGTGGCTTTTCAGGATGTCTTTTTCCCCGTATATCCCGCTGGGGTTGCTGTATCTGATGCAGCGGGTTGCCCGCGCGGCACAGTATTACGTTAATCATATCTGGGAGCTGCCCAGAGAAGATTACGTGTCCATCACCTATGAGCAGCTCTGCAGGCGGCCGCGGGACACCATCGCTCATATCCTGGATCATTTCGGCCTGGATGCCTCGTTCGATGCCGGACAATATATCCAGCCGCGGGACACTGAAACGCCACCCCAAATACGAAAGCTGGATCAAATCATCTACAACCGTACAAAACAATATTGCCAGCTGCATGGATATTCCTCGCTATCCAATAGAACATAAAATGGCATCCGTTATATACTGAAGAGCTATACAGGTAATGCATGCTATCCGGGGATGTCATCGGTGTGCTGGCCGTGTACGCCTATGTTGCTGCGCTGCTTTTTATCTCCGAAAAAGTACTGAAGGGATACCCGCTGTTCAGCCGGAAGTTTCTGCATATCATGGTGGGCAACGTGCTGTTCATCCTGCCATTGTTTGAGCATGCCTGGGTGATGTCGCTGGTGGCGGCGGCGCCGTTCATCCTGCTCACGTTTCTGGTCAGCCCGTATTCGCCGTTGCACATCGTGTCGGGTACCTCTGCCGCGGGTCATGGACTGGGATTGGTCTACTATGCTATCTCGTGGACTGTCCTCGCATGGGTGTTTTTTGAGCAGCCGGTGGTCATCGCGATTGGCATCGTGGCGATGTCCTACGGCGATGGCATGGCCTCGCTCATCGGCATCAAGTATGGGCGCCGCACGTATAACATCAGCGGCGACCGGAAGAGCGTGGTCGGGTCGGTTACCATGCTTATCGCGACCATTGCCGTGTCAGGGGTGGCCGTCGCTTATTATCATTATTGGCAGGGTGCGGTGCTTCCAGCCTTGTATGTGCTTCCCCTCGTGGGCGGAGTGGCCACGCTGGCCGAGGCTTTAACGCCGAGAGGACTGGACAACCTGGCGACGTCGCTGGTGGCGGCGCTGCTCTATTATCTCCTGGTGTAACCATGCGGTTCATCGTCATCGATGGGATGGACGGCGCCGGGAAGGACACCCACGCGGAGCTCGTCCGGCGCTACTACGAGGCGAAGGGCGACACGGTGCTGGTGCGCTCGCATCCCACTGATGACAACGTCTACGGACGGCGGGCCAAGCAGGCGCTGCTCGGCTCCGGGAAACGCAATCATGTGAAGGCGTCGCTGTATTATGCCCTGGATGTCATTCGGTCCATCCGGAGGTATTATGGCACGGTAGATACCTTCATCGTGGTGCGGTATCTGCTGGGCGTGGCCTATCTGCCGTTCCCCGTCGCCAAGGTGCTGTACACGGTGTTTGCCACGTTTCTGCCCACGTCGAGGTACATGTTTTTCCTGGATGCACCGCCGGAGGTCTCACTGGAGCGCATCAGCACGCGCCGGGAGCAGGAGATGTTTGAAACCCTGGAGGGACTGCGGGAGGTACGGGAGAAGGCCCTCCGGCTGGTGCCGGGCTGGTATATCGTCGACACCGACCGGCCCATCGAGGAGACGCATGCCGAGATCGTGGATATTCTCCAGCGGCTGGACGAAGAATAAAGGCGTACCGGGAACCATAACACCAGTGGTATCAAAAAACATTATAAGGCAGGACGCCTTGTCTATATTGGTGCTGAGATGCGTGTACCCCGTATAATCAGGAGGTTCCTGGAACCCGGCGAG
>JBNGDQ010000161.1:0-3342 GCA_049975285.1 Thermoplasmatota archaeon | reverse complement strand
GTTGTGTTATGAAAAACCGTGAGATGGCCGGCATATTGTACGAGATCGCGGAGCTGCTGGAGATGAAGGACGTGGACTTCAAGCCCCGGGCCTACCGACGGGCAGCCCAGAATATTGAATCCTTGGGGACGGACATCGAGGAGCTCCACGAGCAGGGGAAGCTGCAGGACATCCCCGGCGTGGGGAAGAGCATCGCCGAGAAAATCGAGGAGTTCCTGGAAACCGGCACCGTGGAGACCCTGGAGCGCCTGCGGGAGGAAACCCCCGTCGACATCCAGGAGCTCTCCGCCGTCGAGGGACTGGGCCCCAAGCGCATCGAGACGCTGTACGAGAAACTGGGCATCATGACGCTCGACGATTTGGAGGCGGCAGCGGAGCAGGGAAAGATACGGGCGCTGGAGGGCTTCGGGGAAAAAACCGAGCAGAATATCCTGGATGGTATTGCCTTCGCCCGGCAGAGCCATGACCGCTTCCTGCTCGGCTTCGCATTGCCCGAGGCCGACGAGGTCGTCGCGACGCTGGAGCCACATGTCAGTCGGATAGCCGTGGCCGGGTCGCTGCGCCGCCGGAAGGAGACCATCGGAGACGTGGACATCCTGGCCGTGGCGGACAGCGAGGACATCATGGACGTCTTCACGGGTATGAACCGGGTGGAAAAAGTGCTGGTGCAGGGGGACACCAAGACGTCGGTACGCCTCGAGGGCGGCCTCCAGGTAGACCTGCGCATCGTCGGCGCCGAGAGCTTCGGGTCAGCGCTGCAGTACTTCACGGGCAGCCGGGATCACAATATCGCCATGCGGCAGCGGGCAATCCGGCAGGGCTACAAGCTCAACGAGTACGGGCTCTTCCAGGGCGAGGAGCAGATAGCCGGGGAGACCGAGGAATCCGTCTATGCGGCGCTCGGCCTGGCCTGGATTCCCCCAGAGCTACGGGAAAACCGGGGCGAGGTGGATGCGGCGGAGCAGGGAACGCTGCCGGACCTCATCGAACTGGAGGACGTCCAGGGAGACCTGCAGATGCATACCACGTGGAGCGATGGATCTGACTCGGTGGAGGACATGGTAGCCGCCGCGCGTGATCTCGGGCACCACTACGTGGCGATCACTGACCATGTGGGATCCCTGCGTATCGCTGGAGGCATGGATGCCGGGCAGGTAGCCGAGCAGGCGGAGGAGATTCAGGATGCCCGAGATGCATACGACGACATACATATCTTCCACGGCGTCGAAGCCAACGTCATGAAGGACGGCAGCCTCGACATTGGTTCTGACATCCTGGACCAGGTGGACCTCGTGCTGGCCGGCGTGCATTCCGCCTTCCGGATGGACGAGGCAGCGATGACCGAGCGGCTCGTATCGGCGATTGAGCATCCCGCAGTGGACATCATTCCGCATCCGACGTGCCGGCAGATTCAGAAACGGGAGCCCATCAGCGTGGATCTCGATGCAGTGCTGCAAGCCGCAGCTGACAATGATGTCGCCCTGGAGATCAATGCATATCCGGAGCGCCTCGATCTCAACGATGCACATGCCAAACGCGCCAAGGAGCACGGGGTTATGCTCGCTATTGGTACCGACGCGCATCGGGCGGATCATCTCCGGTATTATGAGCTCGGTGTGGCGGTCGCCCGGCGCGGCTGGCTGGAAAAAGAGGATGTCATTAATACCCTGGATGCCGCGGCGCTGGCTAAACGCTTCAAAAATAGTGGGTAACCTTTGTATCGTAATGGCAGGGATCTTGCTTTGTAGATGTTTAGGTATTAAATATCCATACCTTGCGTTCCAGCGAAACTGAATTGCCTGCATTGTCATATGAACATATTTTAAGGTGGTGCATACCAAATGATGTATCGTCGTATACCATGGCAAACGATGCATTGTTGGTGGTGTGTACTAACTCGTCATCTACAAAAAATTCAATCCGATGGACACCTGATTGATGGTCTTGGGCATTTGCGACAACGGTAATGTTTCCAAATATTACACTGGTATTGGATGTGAGAGGGATGCGTTCTCGATCAGCAATATACAGAAACGCTCCCGGTTTTTCCAGTTCCACAGTGGGCGGTACGTCATCTTCAAGGTTCCACAGTGTGAAGTTTTCAAAGACAGTATCTGAACCTATACGTTGAAAATATTTTCCTTCTTCTTCCGGTAATCCCTCGTAATAGGCTATGCCATATGAACTTTCTAAGAAAACTGTCGTAAAGATGACGCAGGCCATGAGATATGAGCCTTTCAGGGACGGGTGATTCCAGTCTCCTCCATGTAAATAATGAAGCGGATAATTTTTATCCTCGAGCACCGTATACCATGCCCATCCAACCGGGGCAATTATAAGACCGAGGTCAGATGCATATTGTACAGTGTTGTTATATATTTTGAGTTGCATATCTGCATACGTATCCGTCCAATCTTCGTACCATGTCATGCCGTCCTCGAATGCCCACGGCATACAGAATACTATTTTTGTGGATGCACAATTTTCGTGTATCTTGTTCTGAAGTGTTACCAAAGCAGGATACACCGGGTGATCGGTAAAAGAATCTGGATATGCCGTATTTCTTCCCGCTCCCTGTAAAATAACGTAGTCCCATTCTCGCTCATTGATTTTTCGTTCGGTGAGAACATTCTCAGCATGATCGGAAAGGTACCAGCCACCAAAGATTAGTCTATCGATATACACGTGCTTTTCAGATGTTATAGCAAGATGTTCAAATAAATCAGGCAGGTTGTTGAGACCAAAATAGCTACTCCCGATAAATAGAATTGTGGAGGCGTTGTTGGCATCCTGCTCCGATGAATGGGGGTCAGGGTACGTGGCATGAGTTGGCTCATGCCCACCGTGCTCGGGCTCCCCCATTTCGTTTGTCGATAGCAGAGTTGAAGAAATTGGGAAAGCTGATACAATAAGCATACCCACCATACAACCCATGCTAACCATTGTGAGACTCGATTTCATATGTATACCTCGTATAGGTGGAACATTCTCATGAGGTTTATAATACGTTCCTGAATATATTTGTCCAATCTCACAATTATTTACCGTTCAATGCCTGTTCTGCACAAAAACATGACAAAAAACCTTGTTCTATACGGGGTGCGTTGTTTGGTTTCCTTATCTCCGGCCAGGTCGATAGAGATGGATTCGTCTTTCCCCGCAGAGAAATAATAAATCATACTCTAGAAGAAATCTCGACTCTTAGACGAGAACGACGATAGCGTGCTTTGGCAAAAAAACGAAATGCAATATGCAAATTGGGTAGTGTAGGGTAGGCGTTCATGGAGGGATTTCAACCCACATTTAAGGTTAAATTTTTGGAGGTGACAAAGAAGATAACGA
>JBNGDQ010000160.1:0-3369 GCA_049975285.1 Thermoplasmatota archaeon | reverse complement strand
GTCCGCGGGTGCTTGATTTACCTGCTGTCGCTGAGTACGGTGTTGCCGTCAACTATGAGGCCGTTGCCAGTCTCGATCCCGACGTGGTCATCGTGCGATTGGGATTCTGCTCACTGAACACTGATGAATACGGTGAGGAGGACGACATCCAGCGCACCGTCGACATGCTGGAGGCCCTTGACATTCCCCTCGTGGTACTGTACGGTCCACCCGCGTTTTCAGCCCCGAACATCAGTATGCTATCCGAGGAGATCAGGGTCATCGGCCGGGTGTTCGGGATGGAAACACAGGCTACGGCTCTGGCTGATTACTGTGAGGGTATCGTCGACGTGATCGTCAATCGGACGGCAAACATATCAGAGGAAGAGAAACCCCGTGTGCTGCTCTTTGGATTGTCCCCGAACGCCCGGCAATCCGGCGGGGCCGGCGACGTCCTGAGCACCGATACCATTGAATCCTACTTCATGGAAGACATCGCCAATGCCAAAAACGCCTATGATGGTACAGGGGGCTGGAAGATAATGAGCTCCGAGCAGATCCTGGCGTTGAACCCGGATGTCATCGTGCTGCCTACCGACTGGGGCTACCATCCACCGCGGGAGCTCTACACTGCCTCATATTATCAAACCCTGCAGGAACTGGATGCCGTGAAAAACCAGCGGGTCTGGGCGCTTCCCTGGACACCATATAACTGCGCGAAACGCCTGGAGTACCCCATCGAGGTCATGATTATCGCCAAAGCCGCGTATCCCGAGCTGTTTGAGGATTTCAAGATACATGAATGGGTACTCGAGTTTTACAAAGAGGTCTACCACGTGGACGACGGGACGGCCCGTGAGCTTCGCTCCATCCAGTGGCTGGACTGGACCGTGGATGAAGACGTCTAACGGCGGCGGATGATGGCAGATAGAGCGCCCATGGAAATCGGACAGCTGCAGCATGATGGATTTGACGAACGGAAAAAGGTCCTGGTCATCGGGCTGCTGGCCGTGCTGCTCGTGGTGACAGTGTCCATCGCGCTGACCATGGGGGCATACCATATCCCTGTCTCAGAGGTATACCGGACGCTGTTTACCCATCTCAATCCGTTTTCGGGTAATGACGGCCTGAACCGGCTGTACAGTACGATTGTCTGGCAGATACGGTTCCCCCGCATCCTGCTGTCCATAGCAGTTGGCTTCGCGCTGGCTGCGGCGGGCGCCGTCTATCAGGGCTGCTTCCGGAATCCACTGGTCGAGCCGTACATTCTCGGGGTGGAGTCAGGTGCAGCGTTTGGAGCCGGCCTGGCCATCGTCATCCCGGCTTTTTTTCTGTCGATGCAGCTGTCAGCGTTTTTGTTTGGCTTACTCGCCGTGTTTGGTGCCTACATGCTCGCCCGGGTGAAAGGCGAGACGCCCATCGTTACATTGATTCTCTCCGGAGTCATCATCGGATCGATTTTTGCGGCGCTGGTCTCCATCCTGCAATATCTGGCGACCGATGCAGCTTTAAGAGAAATCGTGTTCTGGCTCATGGGCGGCTTCTATTATGCCACCTGGGAGGACGTCCAGCTTATTTTACCGGTCGTGTTTGCCTGCGTCGCCGTCATATGGCTACTCAGCTGGAAGCTCAACATTCTCTCGATGGGTGACGAAGAGGCCCGCTCGCTGGGCATCAATCCCGAGTGGTACAAGGCCGTGTTTGTCAGCGTTGCCACGCTGGCGACCTCGCTGTCTGTCTCCCATGTCGGCGTGATAGCCTGGGTGGGGCTCATGATGCCCCATGCAGCACGGATGGTACTCGGGCCGGATCACCGGTTCATGGTGCCCGCAGCCGCTATCATGGGCGGAATCTATCTGGTTATCTGTGATACGCTGGCGCGGACGTTGACTACGGCGGAGATTCCGGTGGGCATCCTGACATCGATCATTGGAGCCCCGTATCTTATGTATTTAATCAGGAGTAAAGGAAAAGGGAGTTTTAGGTGACAATATGCTGGATGTAGACCATGTCTCGTTTGCGTATAACGGCGGGCCGCCGGTGCTCGATGATGTCTCGTTTTCGGTGCAGCCAGGGCAGCTCTGCGGGCTCTTTGGCCCCAACGGCTGCGGGAAGACAACTCTGTTCAAATGCTGCCTCCGGTTTCTGGACATCCAGCGGGGCGATATCTCGATAGGGGGAGAACGCCTGGATGGAAAAACCATCCGGGAGCTCGCCCGGCTCGTGGCCTACGTGCCCCAGGAGCACATGCCCTCGTTTTCATTTCCCGTCCGGGATATCGTATTGATGGGACGCAGCCCGCATCTCGGGGGCATCTTCGGTGTTTCAAAAAAAGACCGGGAGATAACCATGGAGAGCATGCGAGTCATCGGCATCGAGGAGATCGCTGATACGCCATATACCCAGCTCAGCGTCGGCCAGCGACAGCTCGTCATCATTGCCCGGGCGGTGGCCCAGGAGACAAAGCTGCTGTTTCTGGATGAACCGACCTCGGCCCTCGATTTCAGCAACCAGATACGGGTCTGGAAGCTGCTGCGTGATATCGCTCATATGGGTAAAACAGTCGTTGCATGTACGCATGACCCCAATCATGTTATCTGGTTCTGTGACCATGTCGTGGTCATGGGGCATGACGGGATTGTTGCAGCGGGTCCCCCGGCGGAAATCATATCGGAGCACGTGCTCGACCAGATATACGGGGATGTCTGTGCGGTCAAACAGGTCGACCAGATGAAAATGGTATTCCCTGGCCAGAAATATATCTCGCACATCAATCGATAAAAATATGCGAGGGGCCGGATATTAACTCAAATTTAATATTAAATTATAATGATATTATAAAATAATTTAAATATAATAATATACTAAATATTGTAAATAATGTAAATAATAATGCCCTTTTTCTATTTATATTTATCAGAATACCCCACAGCTTGCTGTGGGGATGCTATGCAAATAAATGGCCGACCATCAATTGCATGAGTGAAAGTCTGTTGAGGGAGGAATCGCCGTCTTGAAAATCTGCGTAATGCCCCGGAGCTTGCTCCGTGGGATAGCAGATTTTAGGCGATTCTTTTTACTTTTTGTTACATAAATATGGCACAAATATACTTATATGTTACTCTCAATTCATCAGCGGACATCAGTGCCGGTGTCCGGGAGCATATCATGGCATGTGAACATTTGGTCCAAATGGTGGGCAGTCACCGGGAAGCGCATCAGGAGCTGGCGGAACTGGTGGCCGGCTATATGCAGGACGTACGTGACCAGCACACCAAGGTAGCCCTGTATGAGTTGCTGGAAACAATAGTGACCGGGTCCTGAAGCATGTCTCCCCTCACCATCAAAATCGAAAAGATTTACCTGCACAGCGCCCAGGACAAGGAGAGC
>JBNGDQ010000159.1:0-3370 GCA_049975285.1 Thermoplasmatota archaeon | reverse complement strand
AATAACGGAAAGCCACCCACGCATCCGGACGAGCAAAGCGTGGAACAGGTCTCGCCACTGGTGCAGCATGACTGCTCCCAACAACACTGCGGCGACCGCTGCCACGTAGAGGCCGATGCCCGGACCCCATGAAGCCTGCATGGTGCCATCCTGCTTGAAGCCCCGAGCGGCGCTCTCGATGGTGCCGCTGCCTATGAAGCTGCCGACGCCTACGTCCGTCACGACCGACATGGCATAGATGAAACCAAGCAGGACCACCGTGAGGGCGACCAGCGGGATGCCGTCAAGCACTAGATGACGTCGCCTGAACAGCTGCCGAACGATGATGCCGATACAGAGGATGACGAGCACGGCAATCACGACGTATGACAGAGCGGTCAATGCCAGAGTGAACTCTCCAGGCAGCTGGCTCACCTCACCGCCCAGGAAGGATGATGAATGTGTAGTGGTCATAATCTTTGGAGGAAAGAGCAGCGTCACGGTTTGCGTCGAGGCTTCACCCTGACTGCCGGTAAGCCGCCACCAAGGCGTAGCCACCGCCAAGGCGATGAGGCCCACTATGGCGATAGAGAGACCCGGAAGCAGCTGTCGCCTCCAGACAATGATAAGGAGACCAGCGATGCAGATAGCTCCGCCGAGATACATGGCAGCCTGGTGCAGCAGCGACTCATGGTGAGTGATGACCAGTAGTTCTTGTTCCTCCCTTACATGCACTATCTCTCTGGCAATCATGTCGCCTGCCCGGCTGAGCTCGAGCATATATGCACCGGGGGGAGCCGTCACCGTTGTCTTCCCCTCAGAGAGTGAAAACCCATGAGATTCGTTTTCCCGGGTAATCATCCCGTCGGCAGTACCCAGGCTGAGTCCCTGTGCATTGCGTGCATCAATGTGCACCTCAAACTCGGCTGGGAACTGGATGCTGCGCTGCTCGTCACCGTCGATGGTGAGCTGCTTCTGGACGGTGAAAAGCTTGTAGCGCATGGAGAGCGTATATGTTGCGGGATACAGACCGGTAAAGCGATAGATGCCGGGGTCTTCCTGCATCGCGGTGAGCGTCGTCGGTATGGTCATGTAGTCGCTCTTGAGCAGCGGTGCCACGTCCACGGCCAGCGGCAGCCCCCACGTGTCGGTGAGCTGCAGGGAGAGCGAATACAGTTCCATGCCAAAAGCTTGGAGGGGCATCGTCCGGCGCCACGGCCGGTCAATAGCGGTATCATCGAGCAGGAAACCATCATAGAAAACGAACAGTTGATATGGCGATGACGGTATATGCGGGGCTGCCAGCCAGGCGTGACCGCTCTGATTTGAAAGAGTTGACGTGACGGCGATGTCATCCGCCATGAGTCGGAGTTCGATGCCCGCAACGCCGTGGCCATGCTGGTCAGTGAACTGGTAGCTGCGCTGCATCTCGGGCCGGGCGACGACCCGTATCGTGGTGTCCGCACCGTCAATGAGGACCGGAGCGAAGCCGATGTAGCGTCTGCTCCCCGACAGTGTGTTTTCCCGGTATAGTTTGACCAGATAGTCGCCGTCCGGTACGCCGGGAAACACGATGGTCTTGAACAGTGAACTGTTCCTGAAGTCAAGCAGGCCGCCGATGAGCCGGAGTTGCTCCAGCAGCGAGAGGCCATCGAGGCTCAGCCCGGTAGTCTCAATCAGTTTTATGCGGCTGGCTGAGCCCGATGAGACCAGTGTCTCGTTTTGATAGAGCTCGGCGCCGATGTAGGAGACGTTTTGTCCCAGCACGGCTGAGAGCGGGGCGCCCAGCGGGAACGAGGGAGCCAGATGTGCAGCCACGGTGAGATTATACGTCTTTGCCGTATCGGTGTCCACGATGCCCCGCTCGTAGGGCCGGGTGACAACAAGCTGCCTGAACAGGTCTGCCTCCCGGGCGACTGCCTCATATCCACCTGTTTCGCTGGTAAAAAATGCGACATTGGTCTGCACGTCAAGGGTCTCGGGAAGTCGAGTGTTATGCTGGCCGCCCTGCTCGTAGGCGTTCCGGTTGACGATGACTTGCCCCGCATCGGCTTCCAGACCGGGAACGTTGACGTATTGCTGCCCGGACGCCTTGACCTGTAACCCGTCCTCGCTCCCGTCGAGCAGACCTGTAGCTGTCTGGAAGACCAAGCCGTGTGCCTTGCCCGTAGCCGGATCGTCGAGGGACACCCAGCCATCGGTACCGATATCGGCATCATCTCTCGTGCGGAGGACCCAGTCATGCTCCGACGAGGTGGGATTGAGCGGCATCTCGTAGGCTCGGATGACGCCGTTTTCGTCGGGCATATGGATATACGGCAGGATGCGACCGGTGTTGAGCTTGTCGAAACTCTGACTGCGCACCCGGAAGCTGAGGATGCCGGCATACATGCCGTCTTCCTCCATGCTGCCACCAATCTCTACGGATTGCAGCACCTGCTGGTGTATGTTCACCGACATCCGGTTCTGCAGGGCTGTAGCCTCAGACGGGCTATAATAGTAGGTGTATACATGGTCGGAATACACGGTCTCGTCTGGGTCGGCACCGGCCAGCCTGACACGGACCATGAGATTACCATCGACGAGCACCGCCTTTGCCACCTCCTCAGCGTAACCAGTCCCGGTTCTCTCCTGGTCGCCGTCGATGCTGTAAAAGAGGGAAAAGGAGGCCATCTGGTCAGCGTAGTTGGTCTCATAGACAGGAGAACCGGGCTTCATTTTGACGACCACCTGGGAGATGCCATTACCCAGCAGCTCCCCCTGCTGGATGACGCCGTAGGCGACGTCGCCCCCCTGCATGACCTTATAATAATCGAAGTCGATACGCTGCCCGGGCACCGGCTCATAATAGTAGCTGGCCTCCTCGACGCCCACGTGGTCCGGATACCGAGGCGGCGCGGTCTCCTGGTCATCGTAGAGCACGAGATAGCGTTCGCTGCCCGTCACCCAGCCTGGAATAATGAATACGAGACTACATACTTCGATGTGGGTCCCATCCATAAAGGAAAGGTCGTATATCTGGGACTCTATCTCGGTGAGCACCCCACTGGTTTCCACGGCAACACGAATCGAATGCATCGTCTCGTTGAGCGCCCAGCAGGCGTGATCAAACGAAATACGCAGGTCTATGGGCTGAAAGGCAGCCCCGGGCTGGCTGGTGTCAATCGGCATGGGCAGCTCCTGCCGGTAAGGGAAATCCGCGAGGGGCTGCGCTACGGCTTCGTCGCTCTGCGCCGCAAGACTGCTCAGCGCCGCTAGGAATACGAGCAACGCCACGCAGACCGGTCGGAAAGGTGAACCTGCGGAGTCATGCACCATGTGGCTCTACAACGGATGAGAATATTTTATTGTTCCGTAATGTTTTGCCTTCTGCATGGACGAATATTAACCG
>JBNGDQ010000158.1:0-3377 GCA_049975285.1 Thermoplasmatota archaeon | reverse complement strand
GCGTTGTGGTTATTTTAGTTCTCTTAGTAGAGAGCCAAAACCTTATTTAGGGGTTTGTGTTTCCCTGCGATAGGTGCTCACATGAAAGACGTGGTCGAAGTCAAAGACTTGAAAGAGGGACGGTACATAATCATCAACGACGAGCCATGCAGAATCGTCAGCATGACAACATCCAAGCCGGGCAAACACGGAGAAGCAAAGGCCCGCATAGAGGCAATCGGCCTCTTCGACGGACAGAAGCGAAGCATCGTCAACCCGGTCCGCCACAAGGTCAACGTACCAATCATCGACAAGCGGCGCGGCCAGGTTATCTCCATGTCGGGCGGCAACGCGCAGCTCATGGACATGGAAACCTATGAGACATTCACCATCGAGGTACCCGACGAGTTCAAGGGTAAGCTGGAAAACGGACAGGAGGTCCGCTATCTCTTGGCTATGGGCCGGAAAAAGATAATGCAGGCCTAACCTCGCGTCGTGGCATTCTACAGCATTTCAAGAAAATATCGATGTACCCGCGTGTCATCGGTCAACTCTGGATGAAAGACCAACGCTAGCTTGTTGTGCTGCCGGGCCATCACGATGCCTTCATCAATCATACACATCGACCTGCAGCCGCCCCAAATCTTCCGGATGAGCGGCGCCCGGATGAACACTGCCGGTATCTCCCCAATATCATCCACGTCCAGCTGGCATTGAAATGACTCCTTCTGGCGGCCGAACGCGTTCCGTTCTACCTCCATGTCCATGAGCCCGAGCGGGATGATATCATCGCCCGTGACGCTGCTGGAGAGCAGGATACAGCCAGCGCAGGTTCCCATAATCGGGATGTCATCAGCTCTTTCCTTGACTTCCTCGAAGACGCCGGTGCGGTGCATACGACCAGCTATCGTGGTGCTCTCGCCACCCGGGATGATGAGCGCATCGACGGCAGCGATGGAATCCCGTACGGGGATGGCTCGGCCCTTCATATCGAGTGCCTGCATGGCCCTCTCGACGGCTGCAAGATGCTCCTCCACGGCTCCCTGAAAGGCTGCCACGCCAACCGTTATCATATCAGGTCACCCACATCGCAGCCGCATAGTTCGCTCAGCTCGTCGTGCAGACGACGCATTTTTCCCGCGGCTTTCTCTCCTGCATCCCCGCGGAGCTTCTCTACCGCTGCATCGATGTCACGGTACTCCATCCCGGTGAGGTTATCGGCATGTGCCACGATTTTTTCTTCGATGGATTGCGGTACGTATTCACCGGGTGGAAGCCCCAGTTTTTCTGCATCCTCGCTATCAATCCCGGCTCCGCCGTGTCGCTCAATGACCCGGATGACCTTCCCGGGAAGTTCATATTCCTCTGCGAGCCTGACACCGGCAGGAATGTGACCGATGCCGTGGGTCTCAGAGCGCCCGATGTCATGGAGGAGCGTCCCGATTTTGACCACAGCGAGATCCACATCGATGCCCCGTTGCTGGAGACATGTAGCGATGGCAATAGCGAGATGCTGCACCTTCCGCGCATGCTCGATGACCTCCTCTGAGCAGCCAGCCTCCCGGAGGAGCTCCTCGTAATCTCGCTCCACGACTTTTTTACCGTGACGCTGCGGTATCACCTGGTGGGTCCCATAGAATCTCCGATTAGTCCAGTCGCCGTCGGTGAGATAATGCAGGAAGAGCGCCAGCGCCGCGACCTCAGAGTGAGGCTGATTGCCAATGGCGACATTGTAGTCGGCTTCCCCGTAAAACGCGCCGGGCACCTTCTGGGAGCCAACGAGGGCTATCACTTTTTCTTTCTGGCGGATGTCCTCGATGACGTCGTCGATGTGCTCGCCATACATGGTGAGATGGACGACCACGCCGTCATTATTCCGGCGGAACCGCTGCCAGGGAATGCCTGTCCTGATGGAAAAATCATTGCCGAATCGCTCGTTGACATCAGCGATGGTCTCCTCCAGGCTGTCATCCCTGGTGTCAACCACGATTTCACGGGCGCCGAAGGCCCGAGCGACGAGCGCTGTATGCGTGGTGATGCGCTTATCCCGGCTGAGCCGGTGACCATACCGGTATACGCTGACGGCTACCATATCTGTTCATTGCTGGTGCGAGGTTCATCCACCGGCCATATTAGCAGCAGCATGCTGGCGGCCGCCAGGAAAAACGAGGTGACGGGATGGATGGTCTCGAACAGGCTGAGGTCGCTCATCCAGCCGAGATCCTCCAGCCGGAAGGACACGATCATGAGGATGATGGCGACCATGGTCAGGATGCCCCCGCCGAATCCCCCGGCGTTGGGCGGTATGTTTATCTGGGCTCTGATGAAGGAAAACGCGATGGAGAGAAAATAGACGACGATGCAGGCCAGAATGCTGGTGAGGATGGAGAACAGGAGGATGTAGTTTGAAAGGATGAGGTAGTCCATCTCGACGAAAGTGAAAAAGACGAGGTAAAAGATGAGCCCCATGAATCCCAGGCCGGAGATGAATGATAGCAGTCCCTTGCTCAGCTTTAGCATAAGGGGAGTAAGAACAAGCGCTTAATATAATTTTTCAAATCTCTCAGGGCTGGCTATCGTCTCTTTAGGGCTTCTATCTCTTTCTGCATCTCTATCAGTATGGACATGAACACGGATTCCATGTGATTGAGGCGGGCGGCCTCGTGTCCAGCGGAGGCATGCTGCCGGGCTTTATGCATAATACGGTCGTAGTATTCCTGTACAGCTGGATCGAGCGCGCGGCGATATCGCTGCCATTCCTGTTCTACTTTGAACTGTTTTCTCTGGTAGAGTGGTACTGTCATACCCATGTTATCACGGCCATATAACGACGGTGGAGGTTAAAAATCAGTGGAGGGGGGGTGGCATCGATTTTTAAATGTTGTGCTCATCGACTGTTGAACAGGAGGCCAAAGGGCAGGAGGTAAACGTACACGGGCACCGGAAGGATATTCCATCCTCCTATCAGGCTGCCCTGTAGCCATTAAAAATTCCGGCATTGCTATTTCATGTTTCGAAATTTTTTGATGATCTGTATCATAAAATACGGGAAGAGAGAGGAGTTATGCCGGGACCCGGCTCAGTACCATGGCACCGGATACTCCATGGGTGTTCTGGATGGCGTCCATCATCCGGTGTTCTTCCCGGCTGTCTGCCACGTCGAGGCGGGCGAGCAGGTTGTAGGCGCCGTGGCCTGCAAGGGCGCGAAGGCTGCCTATACCATGCTGCCGGGACAGCTCTTGCTGCACCTGTTGCAGCTCGACCGGGGGAACCCGGATGAGGGCATATGTAGATGCCATGGAGAGACAACACCACACGTAAATATATACTTTATCGATTTATTCTATATACAAATATATAAAGAATATCTATTATTTATGAGATAACGCTACATCTTC
>JBNGDQ010000157.1:2501-3419 GCA_049975285.1 Thermoplasmatota archaeon | reverse complement strand
GGCGCGCCGAGGAACGAAGGCAGAATGGGTTATAGGGGCACAGCCCCTATTTCACCAACCCGGCGTTTGCTCACCTTCATCTGCGTGGCCAAGAGCATGGATGCGACCCCTGTCTGTTTCTTCTGGATGATATAGCGTATCTTCCGTGAGTTGAGCTTCATCCCATCTGGAATCGAGGATGAAATCTCAACATTTCCCGAAATGGGAAATAATTTCGGGACTATACAGCCTCAATGGCAATTCAAAACATTTTTATAGATATTGGATTATCGAAGAGATGAGATATATTTCAATGAAACGAGCCATATTTGTAGTGCTGCTTGTCTATGCTCTGACGGCAACTGCTGGGTGCTTAGATGGTATCGAACAAAAAAGTGACAGCCAAACGATGACTATAAATGAAATAATGGATAATTACAAAGATACTGTTGACAACGACTCAAATACTGTCACATCTTGGCTTGTAACACTAGATGAAGGAGATGCTGTCATCATCCGTGACGAAGTGCATGCCCTCTCAACACACGAGAAGACCAACGTATCTTGGACAGATGTTACGTTTTCTTCCTTTATCAATTTCTCTTTGCCGATAGATGGAAATATATCCGGGGAATTCGAACCTGGAGATATGGTTGAGCTTCGACTGCACATTACAAACGTAACTTTTACCAGATGGAATCCAGATACCAATGAAACATGGACCTTTAACTTTGAAACATTTAAGGAGGGATGGGATAACGAACAGCATCGAATGTCGCCGATACCGCGAACATATCTTTACAGTGTTGAATAATCTCTAACCAAAAAAGTCATCAGCGAGATAACATTCAAAAGTTATTCTTTATCTGATCACTTGGGTTTGATAGCAAACTTTAATGTAAATTCAGAAAAATAATAGCTCGAGACATCATCAAAAAG
>JBNGDQ010000157.1:0-2491 GCA_049975285.1 Thermoplasmatota archaeon | reverse complement strand
CCAATATGGTTTCCAAAATCATATATTACCTCCAATCTGAGCCTTAAAAGAGAATTTATCTTTGCAGACAAAAAAGTCTCGATTTCAGACCATTTAAATCAAAATTTTATACCTTCCGGAGCCTGAGTTCACCGGCATGCAATTGGGCTTAAATCCCTTCCTCAGCGTACTTTTACCGGCATGACAATCGCCTACAGATAGATTGGAGAGCCATATCTGCGGTGTTAGATGCTGCCTATGTTTTCCTGTGACCGTTCCTATCCCTATTTTAGCTGCTCTCCAAAAGAATTTAATACGCTCGGGTGTTAATGGTTCTCTAGGTATGCGAAAAGCTATGGTGTCCCTGTTTGTATGTTTCGTTCTCCTTGCGGGCTGCCTGGACGGTGAAAACGGCGACGATGAAGGACTGACGGGCACCTGGGAGAACGACCAAGGGGAACAGGTGACTTTTCTGGAGGATGGAAATTTTTCTATGGACACGGTGAACTACAGCTACACGGGGACCTACAAGCGGAGCGGCGGAATGCTGACGCTCCAGTTTACGTCTCCGTTTTCCCAGCAGCACGTGGTGTCCTACACCCTCTCCGATGACAAGCTTCACATCAAAGACCTCCTGCGAAATGGTAACTTCACCCGAGTGTCGTAGATTTTTTGCGGCAGCTGCCTTTCCCTGCGATATGAAGACCACATTTTCATGACCTTTGAAAAAGCAATGCGGGCTAGCGAGAAGACAGCGTTGTGGTTATTTTGGTTGGCAAATAGTAAAGCCAAAACCTTTTTTAGGAAAATAAAAAACCGGGCCGTTTGTTGGCCCGGAGAGGGAAAAGACCCACATTGTGGGTAGTGCTTTTTGCCAAGCCCGGCAGAGATGGCAAATACGCAGATTATTTCGCCGATTAAATCGGAGATATTTTGGGAGAAATATTCGGGGATTGTATCGGTGTTTTCTTCCTGTTTTTACCGGTATATTTTATAAAAATTCTGAGCGGTTTGAATATATCATCGCCCGTTAATAATTAAATAAAAATGCTCGTTACAGCATGATGACAGCGAAGCACCGCATCGGCACGTATACGATGCTACCATTCTCCCGGAGCCGCCGCAACATCGAACTCGTACTCAGGGAGGGAGCCCGGGCACACGACGTGGATGCCCTCATCGAGGTCGACGTTACTGATGCCCGGGCTCGCATCCGGCGCTATGAGGCGGAGACCGGGGATAAAATCTCGTTTACCGGTTGGATTATAAAATGCGTGGCGGAGGCGGTAGATCGACATACGTCCCTGAACGTATATCGGCATGGCTGGCGCCGGAGAGTCAGGTTCGACGACGTCGACGTTCCGATTCCCATCGAGCGGGAGACGGATGGAGAACAGCGGCCGATGCCTTATATCCTCCGGAAGGCACAGGAGAAAGATGTATTCGAGATCACCGAGGAGATCCGGCAGGTGCAGGCTGAACTGGTGGATGGCTCAACGCAGCTGCTCGGGGGAGACCTCACCCGGCTGGAACGATTCGCGATAACGGCCCCGGGCATCATTCAGCGACTGCTCCTATGGATACTCAGGCGAAATGCTTTCTTGAAAAAGAAACACATGGGCACGGTCGGGGTGACCTCCATCGGGATGTTTGGAAAATTCCCTGGATGGGCTATCCCCATCAGTATCCCTGCGGTCCTCATAGTGGTAGGCGGGGTAACGAAGAAACCCGGCGTCGTGGGGGACAGCATCGAGATACGGGAATACCTTCACCTGACCATAACCGTTGACCATGACCTCATCGATGGTGGACCGCTGGCGCGGTTTGTTGCCAGTTTGACCGAGCTGACTGAAAACGCGTTTGGTCTCCCCGCCGTGTAATCTGTTATCTCGAGATGTTGAGATGTGCGGAGCGGTATCGCCGGTAACAGTTATAACCCTGTGTATGATAGCATTGTAGACATGAAACGAAATACTCCGACGTCAATCATGGCGATTTGCGTCGTAGGCATCATGATTTCCTCGGCAGTAGTTGTCATCAACGCTGACGCTTTTGTCTCTGAGGCAGGCCAAACGATCTACGTGGGTGGCACCGGTCCCGGGAACTATACCAGTATCCAGAAGGCCGTCGATGCTGCCGCTGCCGGTGACATCGTCTACGTGTACAATGGCACCTATATGGAGACGGTCAGGATACAGCAATCGATTACTCTGACTGGTGAAGACGAGAATGGTACGGTCATCGATGGAAACATCACGGGCACAGTCCTCGAGGTAGCTGCGGGCAGAGTCACCGTGAAACATTTCACCATCGCTGGCGGGGGTGGCGACGCTGGCTGGGACGTGCCCGCCGTGAACATTACCGCTGATCATGTTGTGCTGCAACAGTGTATCATCCGCGACAACGAGCATACCGGTGTTTCTCTTGTCTCTGCTTCCTATTGTACGGTTTCCTACAACGTCATCGTGAACACCAGCTATACCGGCATCCGTGTTGGCGAGGCATCCATCTC
>JBNGDQ010000156.1:1089-3447 GCA_049975285.1 Thermoplasmatota archaeon | reverse complement strand
GAAAAAAATAAAAGCTGTTGCCACCACCTTTCTGCTGCTGGCGATGCTGGGCTCTTCCCTATCTGCAGTGAAGGCAGCTGCATCTGACGGGTCGGAACAGCAATTCATCCCGACTTCTGAGGACCTTTACAGTGAATCCCGCTATGCACTGGAACGCGACAGCCAAGGACAAATATATTTCAAGGAACACCACATATCCTTAGAGGCTGCTTTTCATGATTTGTCTATAGAGCAGCGTACCATTGCAGGACACACCTATGCCTCCGTGAGCATCGACGGTCTTCAAACTTTTGCTAATCCCGGTTCTCCACTTCTTCCCGTTAAACCACTCTACGTGCTGCTCCCCCCGCAATCACATGTCGATACCATACAAACCACACCCAATGGCGGCATCAATCACATCAAGGTTGACCATCAAGTTATTCCGGGCCTGCCTGTCTATCCCATTTCTACTGGCGGTCCGCCCCTTGAAAACGGCGTACCCGAAAATCCGGATATCTATGGTCGCAATAGCTATTTTCCAGCACAAGTTTTCGAAAAAGTTGGGGTTTAGGCATACCGCGGCTATTCTATTCTGGTACTGAATCTCTACCCAGTTTCCTACAATCCCGTGGCCGGAATGCTGCAGTACGTTCCGGATCTTGCAATCACTATTACCACCACTCCTTATCAGGATGGCACCGACAGCCTCTATAGGGGCCTGCCGGCCGATGAAGACTACATTAAGGATATGATTTGTAATCCTGACATGATACAGCAGTATAACACCCCTAAAAGCCCCTCCGAACCCGTTTTGCCCCTGGGAAAAGAAGCACCATATGCTCAGGAACGACGAGAGCCAGTACACTACGTCTATGACAAAGAATCGGGAACCATCACTATGCATCAGGGAGATACTGTATCTACCTTTGCTGCCCCGTCCACAGAGTCAACCACGGGGCTATCACCAACCACCAGTTATGATTATGTTATCATTACTACCGATGCACTTGCCAGCTATACGGGAGCCAATAGTTTCCATGATTTGGTCAATTCCAAGACTGCCAAAGGCCTGTCGGCCACTATTGTGACGGTCGAAGACATCACCAGCAATTCTTCTTTCTGGAATGCAAACCCGGTATTCAATGATACCCAAGCTCAGATTCGGGAGTTTATCCGCTACGCCTACTTGAACTGGGGAACAGAATACGTGTTGCTGGGCGGGGATTCTGATGATGGCAGCCCGGTGGTTCCGGCACGTATGCTCTATCATTCAATTGACAACACGTACATGCCCTCAGATATCTATTATGCCTGCCTGGATGGGACCTATAACTATGACGAAGATGGCCAATGGGGTGAGCCCACCGATGGAGATGGGGGTGGAGATGTGGATTTAATGGCGGAGGTCTACGTGGGACGAGCCCCGGTTGATTCTACGGCGG
Organism: Thermoplasmatota archaeon; assembly: GCA_049975285.1. Classification (GTDB taxonomy): domain Archaea; phylum Thermoplasmatota; class E2; order UBA202; family DSCA01; genus CAZESS01. The sequence goes on along the minus strand of JBNGDQ010000156.1, from coordinate 2,023 downwards.
AGGTCCAACATTTTGTTATGAAAACACTGGCCTACGAAAACACTAATTCCCCATATCTGAAAGACGTTTTTATGGTGGGGGAGCAACTGGACAGCAATCCTACCTGGGGTGGTGATTACAAGGATGAAATAATCAATGGCTCCTGTGCCAATGGCTATTGTACGGTGGGCGTTCCCGGTGGAGAATACAACATTAGCACCCTGTACGATCGAGACTACTCCTGGAGTAAAACAGAGCTGATGCAGTACATGAACGATGGCACCCATATCTTCAATCATTTGGGGCATGCCAACTGTGGATACGGCATGAGAATGTCGAACTCTGATGTCAGTACACTCAGCAACACAGATTATTTCTTCGCCTATTCTCAGGGATGCATTTCTGGATCTTTCGACAATATAGCTTGGGATGGTTCTTCATGGTACAACTATGGTGATGAATGTATCGCCGAGTATTTCACGGTCGAATCAGAGCATGGGGCATTCGCGGTCATCATGAACGCTCGATTTGGGTGGTATAACCCGGGAGGCACCGATGGAACATCCCAGCATTTTGATAGAGAATTTTTCGATGCTGTCTACAATGAAAGCATGCCGGAGATAGGTAAGGCAAACCAGGACTCCAAGCACGATAATTTATGGCGCGTCGGTGGTTATGACACCGCACGGTGGTGCTATTACACGATAAATCTGCTTGGTGACCCCGAGGTTGCCCTTAAAAATGCATCTATCCCGGAGAAGGACGTGGGTGTGGACAGCATTAACCACCCCACGGGCTACAACTGTCTTGGTGACTACACGGTCAATGCTACCCTGAAAAATTACGGGAATACAACGCAAACATTCAACGTGACCTGCCGGATATATAACACTACCACGTGGACAGAGGTATACAACATTACCAACAGCAACATCACCCTGCAGTCACTCAACTA
>JBNGDQ010000156.1:0-1079 GCA_049975285.1 Thermoplasmatota archaeon | reverse complement strand
CAACTACACCACTACTGAATTTTTACCTGCCTGGCAGGTGGATACAGAAGGAGATTATCGGATTACTGTGGAAACTGATTTAGACGACGAGGTTCCCAGCAACGACCGTAAAGATAGCGTTGTGTACATGTACAATACCAGCGATGTGGGCACTCTCTCCATAAATTATCCCACGCCTATTGCTCTGGAGGGACAAATAACGGTTAATGCCACCGTCTACAACTTTGGCACTCTCGACCAGTCCACCGTGCCGGTGAACTGCTCTATATATACCGCCAGTGAAGTAGAGATTTTCTCTGATGACATGGAATCAGGTATCGGAGGATGGACACACTACAACAACAGTGGGCCAGACCTATGGCATCTGACGGACAGCCACTACCAGAGTTACAACCATTCCTGGTTCTGCGGATACGAACCCTGGGGGTATGCCGACAACATGGAGAATGTGTTGGAAAGCCCCTGGATAGACCTTTCCACCGCTCAGTATCCTACGCTGCACTTTTCGCTTTATGTTGATCTCGAGAGCTGCTGTGATTTTCTGCACCTTTATGTATGCAGCAATGCCAGCGGCTGCACGCTGATGGGAACCTGGGCAGGCACAACAGAATGGAATGAGGTGAACGTGGCTCTCCAACAATATGTGGGGGATATCATCCAGCTTCAATTTGTCATGGACACTGATTCCAGCGTCACCTACGACGGCGTGTGCATAGATGACATAAACATAACGGGGTATACACCTGGTTCCCTCCTATTTAGTGACGACGTCTCCGTTAATTTAGCAGCGGGACAATCCCGGGATGTAGAGTTCGCGCCCTGGACTGCTGTCCCCGGATGCTACTTTGTCAACGTCTCCACGCAGTTGGCCGGTGACGAAGACAGCAGTAACAATGCTACCCAGCAGGTCACTCATATCCTCCCCGGTGTGGTCAATGTGGATGACGACTTTGACTCGTCGACACCAGGCTGGGGCACCTATAACTTTAGCAGCATCCAAACCGCTCTCTATAATGTAATGCCCTATGGAACGGTGAACGTATTCAACGGTTTCTACAATGAATCCGTGCGGATAGACC
>JBNGDQ010000155.1:0-3448 GCA_049975285.1 Thermoplasmatota archaeon | reverse complement strand
TAGAGCAAGGAAAGCGAGACCAACGAAAACTCGACGTCTCCCCGCATGACCCGGGTAATGGGGACTACCGCCACCGCAGGAGGGACAGCAGCCATCGCCACGAAGCCATACCGGATAGGCGGCTGAAACAGCAGACCCAAGGCCAATGAGAGCCCGGACAGCCATATAAAACTCATAAACAAAGGCAGCAACAAGCGACGACGTTCCCGCCGAAGCTCGATATCCCGCAGCCGAATCGAGGTAAGCGAAAACGTCATGGCCACCATAAGCGAGACGGTAGAAATCTCACTCGTATAGACCGGAAATCCACCAGTAAGCAAGCCCAGCACGATAGCCAATGAGACCATCCCGGCAAAGCTCGATAACAGGGTTTCGCCCGTGGCTCTAACAGACATCTACAGCAACACTCCACCCGGGCGCCAATGCAATGCAGAGCAGCAGGGCAGCATCCTCATAGTCGCTCCGCGATGGCCCGCGCCGCTATCATGCCCGTCGCCGCCGACGCCACGATACCCCGTGATAATCCAGCGCCATCGCCAGCCACAAAAAAATTATCCAGATTGGTCTCCAGACCGTTGCTCACCAGAAAGCGCATTGAATAAAACTTTATCTCAGGTGCATAGAGCAGCGTCGAATCCTGCGCCACGCCGGGCATCACCGCCGAGAGCGCATCGAGTCCCTCGACCAGGTCAGTGACCACGCGGTGCGGGAGCGCCATAGAGATATCCCCCGGCGTTGCCGTGGTCAGCGTGGGTGAGACATATGAGCGGTTGATGCGCTCCCAGGTTGAACGCCGCCCTGACCGTAAATCGCCGAGGCGCTGCACGATGGGCATGTCACCGCCGAGGATGGTCGCTATCTCTGCGATGGAGCTGCCGTAGGCCGTGGTGTTCTCCTGCGGCTCGGTGAGCTCCACGTTGACCAGGAAGGCAAAGTTGGTGTTCTCCGACGTGCGGTCAATGGCTGAATGGCCGTTCACTGATACGTATTCTCCGTAGTCCTCCATGACCACGAAGCCCTTCGGGCAGACGCAGAAGGTGCGCACGAAGTCGTCATACGTCGAGGTGTAGATATGAAACTTGGGGTCCCAGGCTTTGGCGATGATGTCCTCCATGACCATGGCGGGCACTTCAACGCGAACACCGATGTCGATAGGAGCATGCCGAGTTGTGATGCCCTGCTGATCGGCTTGCTGGCTCAGCCAGGAGGCACCGGAGCGTCCCACCGCCGCGATAACATATGATGCCGTGATAATATCGTCCTCAGTCTGCAGCCTGAACTGACCTGCATGTTCTATGCTTTGCACTTCGGTCTCCAGCAGAAACGAGATACCCTGTTTTTCCAGCGTTTCATGTAACGAGGAGATCACTGCGGGGAGTCGATCCGAGCCGATGTGCCGCTGCGGAATCGGGATGAATCGGATGCCATGCTGCGACGCCGTCTTTTCGAGCTCATCTAGGTCGTGTCCGTACAGCTTGTCGGATACGCCGTGCTGCAGGAATATCTCATCGATACGCTGCACGAGCTCGTCGGCGTCGTCGGTAAACTCGTAGAGGTTGCCGCCGACGTCTGCCCGCAGGTTGAGCTTGCCGTCCGACAGGCCGCCGGCGCCACCCAGTCCGCATAAGATGGAACAGGGGTCGCATTTGAAGCATTTCGTGTATTGTTTCATGGGGCACTGTCGCTCGGCGATATCTTTTCCCTTGTCGATGATGACGACGTCAGTGATACCCTGGGCGGCGAGCTCGTGGGCTGCAAACAATCCGGCTGGTCCGGCACCGATGATAGCCACCGTGTAGCTGTCTTTTCGTGCCACAGGTGCAATCCTCCGATGGGCTTAAATATATTTTCATTTCATATCGTTGCCAATTTGCCGTGTTTCCCACAACTGATATATACGAGCATTTCATATCCGACTGAAATGAGATACCTCAAGCTGGAAAACGGCAGGGTGAACGAATTTTTAGAACAGCTTTCAGCCTACGGTGACCTCTATGCGCCCGTCAAGATATCGGAGGAATTTTATGATTACCGGAAAATAGATGATGTCGACGACGTCGCCTTCGATTACACACGGACGATTACGCCGGCCAAGAAGTACTTCATTCCCACTGAACAGAAAATGTTCGAGTTCGATATGGGAACCAGTGAATACGAGGAGACACTTGACGATGTCAAGCCATTCGTACTCTTTGGGCTGCATGCCTGCAGCATCGTGGGGTTGCGGATTCTCGACGGCGTCTACCTCAACGAGTATCCGGATAAATATTATGGCATGCGGCGGGACGCCGGTATCATCATCGGTCTGAGCTGCCTGCCGGATGAATACTGTTTCTGTAATCTCCGCCGGACGGATTTCGTCGATGTGGGCTTTGACCTGTTCCTGCATGAGCTTCCTGATGGATACCTCATACGGGTGGGGAGCGAGAAGGGTCACAAGATCGTGGATGAAAACCCGGGCCTGTTCGTCGAGGTGACCCCGGAGGACATCAAGCATTTCAAACAGTTCGAGAAAAAACGGCATGAACTGTTCCAGTATCAGGGAAGCTTCGACAACCTGCGGTACATGCTCGAGCTCACCAAGGATCATTCACTCTGGGACAGGGAAAGCGATAAATGCTTCGGCTGCGGCAACTGTACCATGACCTGCCCCACCTGCCGGTGCTACGACGTGCAGGATATCCCCGACATCGATGGTCGCCATGGTGAACGGGTCCGCTTCTGGGATTCCTGCCAGTTCAGGAGCCATGGCCTCGTAGCGGGCGGTCATAACTTCCGCGAGACAAAAAAAGACCGCTTCATCAATCGATATGTCTGCAAAAACGCGTACTTCTATCCGCTGGGTACAAGCTACTGCGTCGGCTGCGGCAATTGCACGTATTTCTGCCCGGCTGACATCGATTTCCTGGATAATCTGATGAAGATACGCGGTATCGCGGAGGAAGCATATGAGCAGTGAAGAAAACATATACGACCTCTATAAATGCCGCATCCTTCGCGTCTACGAGATGACCGATGAGGACAAGCTTTTCCTCCTGCGATTCGAGGACTCCGCCATTGCCGAGGAATGGACGTTCACCCCGGGGCAATTCGTCCAGGTCTCCATACCCGGTCTCGGCGAGATCCCCATCTCTGTCTGCTCGTCCCCCCTGCGACGGGGCTTCTTCGAGCTGTGCATAAAAGAATCGGGCAAGGTCACCGAGTACATTCACCGGATGGAGCCCGGCGATTACATGGGCATCCGGGGGCCCTACGGCAACGGCTTCCCCATGGATAAGTTTGAAAATCATGATCTCCTGCTCATCGCCGCCGGCATCGGCATGGTCCCGCTTCGCTCCGTGTTCCTCCACGCCATGGACAACCGATGGAAATTCGGGAACATCACCGTCATCAACTCCGCCCGCTACGGGCACAAGCTGCTCTTCCGCAAGGAACTGGAGGCCATGCG
>JBNGDQ010000154.1:0-3479 GCA_049975285.1 Thermoplasmatota archaeon | reverse complement strand
GATATAATGCCATGGATAGATAAAGATGGATGTATAGGATGCGGGATATGCGTTGAAGAATGCCCGGTGAACACAATCTACATGGAAGATGGGAAGGCACAGATAAACATGGAAAACTGTATTCACTGTGGCATCTGCCACGATGTATGTCCGAACAAGGTGGTGAAACATGATATGGAAAAAATACCCGATGAAGTAGAAGCAAATATTGCAAGGACAAAAGAGTATATGGATGCATGCGCCCGATATCTGGGTGATGCAGGGGAGAAGCAGAACTGTCTCAACAGAATGATAAAACATTTCTGAAATACTGACACCGATAGAACGCGTTGATACAATTGCCGGGTCAAGGTATATAAAAAAAGGATTAGCGGCAAGATACACACGTGCCGAAGTCTCCGCTTTTCTGTCTGTATCACGTGAGCAGTGCAGGAAAAGCATAGGAAGTCACCCCTTCCACGCACTAAATTGTGTAGCTTTGCCCTCGAAGGGAAGAAAACGCCCACCGGCGTTTTATACGGCCACGGCGATTCGTCCCGGACCCCAAGGTCTGGTTTTTTTGCTAAAATTCCATAAAAATAACAACGCTTAAAAATGGTGTAAGCTATTGGCAACACGGATTTAACATCATGGATATCTTGCTGGTAGAACCGCAACTGCGGCATGGCATTGTGACCTATAAACACCGACGGAGTCCTTTTGCCAAACTGTATGGAAACCCCTCGCTAACGCTTCCAATGGTAGCCACCGTAACACCTGATAGGCACCATATCCAGATAGTCAATGAGAACTATGAGGAAATTGATTTCGATACACAGTATGATGTAGTTGGCATCTCCGTGCTCACCATCAACGCCAAGCGGGCATATGATCTCGCTGACTTCTTCCGAAAAAAAAGAGCGACCGTGGTGCTCGGCGGCTACCATGTCTCTGCCCTGCCCAAGGAAGGGTTAGAACATGCAGATGCAGTAGTGGTCGGAGAGGCAGAAAACCTGTGGCCCCAGGTCATCAACGACATTGAACAGGACAGCCTACAGTCAATATACGCGAGTTCTGGCAAACCCGATGTTTCAATGTTTCCGACAGCTCGGCGAGACCTCTACGTAAACATGCTATCAGGAGCCGTGCAGGCCACCCGTGGATGCCCTGTTGGCTGTGAATTTTGCCCGACAACCCGGCTGCTGGGCAAAAAAGTGCGAAAGCGCCCAGTAGATGCGGTGGTAGAAGAGATGAAATGCATTCCCAATAAGGTCATTATTTTTAGAGATGCAAGCTTGACGCTCGACCCACGCTATTCCAAGGCGCTGTTTAAACGGATGAAAAAGCTTGATAAAAAATGGATTGCCAATGGCAATCTCAACGTTCTCGGCAGAGACACAGAGTTTTTAGAGCTTGCTAGGGAGGCCGGATGTCTCCAGTGGTTCGTCGGTTTTGAATCGATATCAAAAGAAACATTGAAACAGATTCATAAAACCACCAACGTCAACATTGTTGATAGATACGGCGAGTATGTCCATAAGATTCAACGGCACGGCATGGGTGTGTCCGGCGGCATTATTTTTGGATTTGACAATGATACCCCCGAGGTATTTGAGGAAACCTATGAAGCGATAGAGGAATGGCAGCCGGATGCTATTGAGTTCAACATTCTCACCCCATATCCTGGCACTGCGATCTATGAACGCTTTGAACGGGAAAACAGAATATTGACGAGAGATTGGTCGAAATATAGCCAGGCTCATGTTGTATACCAGCCCAAGAATATGACGGTGGATGAACTCAGGGAGGGATATCGATGGATTACCAAAAAGTATTACTCGTGGCCGGAGATGCTGAAAAGAATCCTTCGATACTGGGGGTATGCTGCATCGAGGGAAAAATCGCCATCGTTGCTCTCAATTCCCACCATTAACCTGGCGTTGAGAAGCTACTACCAGCGGGAGATTAAGAGGATAGAACAGACTCAACGTTAACGGAGAACAGCTACTGCATCCGGTACCACACGCTCAGAGCGCCGAACCACCCTGCATAATACTGAAACATTTTTTGTGCCACCGCTGTTACGGAGTGTAACGTTGAATCGATGTGGCACCGAAGATGAGAACCATAATGAGAAGAATGTCTTGGTAATCAGGGATGGCATCAGTGGGGCACAGACTGCGGTAGACATGGTCGACAAGGGTTATGACGTAGTAATTGTGGATCCGAGACCATCAATCGGCGGGAACATGGTGCGGCTGTTGCGGCTAAAAGCAGAGAAGATTATCGGATATGGCACATGCAGCAGTCCCGGGAGATCTTCGGCCTAGGGAATCCTTGTTCTGCAGAATATTTTTTAAAGGCAGCCTATACCATCAAGTCCACCGATGCCGGTGTTTCCCCTCAGGGGCAAAATGACGTGAAAGAAGGAACCATCGCATGTTGCATCCGGCGGTCCAGAAACTCAAGGCCATGCTGCCGGGCAGGAAATGGTACAGCGGCTTTTTCACGATAGGATCTATGGAGATGTCGTTTACCATGTGACCATCATGGGCGAGAGTATAGAGTGTTCCATCGATGTTCTTCCTTGTCTTGCAGAACCCGAGTTCGTCTTTTCTAAGTATGCAATGTCTAGGGCAGAGATGGCATTGCACAATGCCTTTATCCTCGTTTTTTACCTCCCAGAACATTGCTTGTTTCATGTCCAGTATCACATGTTTCGAAAAGTAGTAAATGTTTATGAAGCGGATACTTAAAGAGATTTTTTGTCTGATGTACATGGTGACCTAACAAATCCTTCGAAAATCGAAAAAATCCTCGTTAGAGGGTAGTATAACACTGTTTGACTTGTACACAACACTTAAAATACGACATATGCTTACACATCGAGAATGCGTACAAGGTGATAGAAGCAGGTGGTATTCTTGGTCAAAAAATCAGAGAAAGCTACAAAATTACGTAGGATCATAAAGTCCATATGGATTTTTAATTGGTTTAATTCTTGTGGTTTTGCAGAGCTTGTACCTGTTGTGGGTTCCCGATGGGATATGGAGCGATTTGGAATGATTGTGGTTGGATCACCAAGACACGCAGATGTGCTTTTCATCGCCGGTTATCAAACACATAAATCAATAAAGAGAGCCCAACGCATATATGAGCAAATGGCTGAGCCAAGAGTGGTAATTGCGTTGGGATCATGCACAATGACGGGGGGGATGTATTGGGATTCCTATAATACAATTAAGAAGCTGGACAAGTATCTTCCAGTAAATATGTATATCCCTGGGTGCCCACCTCGGCCAGAGGCTGTCTTTGAAGCATGCGTGAAAATTTTCCAACATGTAAAGGAGATGGAATAATATGGATGGAAAAGAGGAGAATCTGCTTGATAAGATCGAATCAAAATTAGGTATCAAAGGAAAGATACAAAGAAAGGGGAGGATATGGATCTCGATCGAAAGTCAGAATCTCATAACAACATGTACATGGCTTAAAGAAAT
>JBNGDQ010000153.1:0-3494 GCA_049975285.1 Thermoplasmatota archaeon | reverse complement strand
TAGACGACGTTCTCTTCCTTGTTCACAGTATCACCACGTCTGGCAATAGCCGGAGCTTATTTAAATATACCCATCCGAACGGCTATAATGACCTTGATGTATTACTAAGGCATGCTAAAGAAAGCCTTTGCTATACCACTGATTGTATCCGAGTCACTACTATCAATCTGAAAGAAACCTCGTTAGCAGACTGAACATATCAATGCCAAAAGGCACATTTCCACTGAAAAATATATGAGACAACAGTGCATTACCATAGTGGGGAGGAACGCGAGGAATCAGGAAATGAGTTATAACGCCCTATAGCTCTCTACCCCATCTTGATTCCTCTACTTCCCCTATTACATACAAAGACAAAATTTTGAGGTGTTATGGCGGAGAGGATGTCACTATTCCCCCTGGACCAGATGCTGCTTGACCTTCATTTCCTCCGTATTCTCGGCGTTGTCAACGGCGTAAAAGCGCACCTCGGCTATTTCCATATATATCTCGAAGTCTGCGCAGCAGAATTCCACGCTGGAGACATATGCCGTGTTTTCGCCCATCTTGGTGTCTATAACGCCGTCGCCATCACTATCCCACCATATCTCATAGTGAATGTAGTTCACTCCTGACAGGTCGTCGGTGGCGTTGAGCCAGATGGGTGTTCCCGGCGTCACCACATAGCCATTTTCCCAGCTGGGCTGACCCACTTCTTCGATTGTTACCGGTGGAGTGGTGTCCTCTTCAGGAGGATAGTAGTAGACGGTGACACTATCGCTTCCTTCATTCCCGGCAGCGTCCCTTGCGTATACCGTAATTTCGTTCCATTCGGGGTGTAAGGCGAGGGTAAAGGTAAATTCATAGGATACGAGGTTATCGACTTCCCAGGCATCATCCGTTTCTCCGCTATCCCATTCTAAATGGTAGCCGAATTCCACTATGCCCACGTTGTCAGTAGCCAATCCGCTCACCATAATGTTGTCCTCTTCAAACTCTGCCCCGTCGGGAGGGTCAATAATCGTGGTTTCGGGCGGCTCTGTATCTGGACAGGGTTTTTCTATAACGGTCACCACCAGGGAATCCTGATCGGTTTTCCAGTGTTCATTAGGGAAATCATTGCACCGTGGCTCGTTTTTCGTATGGTGGTCATCCCAGACGGTTAAGGTGACCACGTACGTTCCCGGCGAAAACTCATGGGTGGGTGTGGGTCCTGTAGCATCGATATCGTCATTGTACTCATTAATGCCATCTTTATCCCAATCGCCATTATCTGAATTAACCCCCAGGTCGAAATCCCAATAATATTCATGAATAGTGCCATCGTCATCAGCGGATGAGGAGCCCCTCCCGTCGAAAGTAATTTTTGCTTTTTCACCGCATTCCACCTCAACGGTAACATCTTCTCCGGCATCTGCACAGGGTTTGTAATATCGGTGCAGAAATTCGTCCCAATGAATCCCTTCATCTCTCCATAAGAAGTTTGGTGTCTCCCGCCACGGATGTGGGGGAGGGTTCGCATAGGGTACTCTTCCCCATTTATTTGTCTTATCCTCGGCATAGATTGCAGGAGTGTCAGCAGGGTCCTCATAGCGAGATGGCCACGGATTATCAAAGGGACGATCAGTTTTGCCTTCACCATCACAATCATTGAAATTTTTATGGTCTGTCTGGTGCCTCGGGAAATAGATTGATAAACCATGCGAGTGGGGATGGCTGGCACCGTGCTTGTTTGCTATAACGGCACCCAGCACTCCATCAATTCCATCCAGTATCTGCTGCCAGGGCTCCTTATACCCTGTGTAAATGCCATCGTTGTGTCCTAGGAGATAGACGAGATGGTAGAGGTCCACATAATTTCTGTCGCTGTAATGCTCTGCAGCAAAAAGACTCTTCCTCACGTCTATCTGACAGTTATCTTCCGGTTTGCCATGGGTAACAAATGGTTGATTCTTTGTATCTCCCCAGTCCTCCATTCCCTCCTTTAAATGATTGGCCAGTAGCCGTACGCCGCCATATATGGGGCCGAGTCTTCTCCCGAGGTCTATGGCACTCAGCGTGTGACAATTCCACTTCTCATGTTTTTTGTGGTAACTATTTACCATATATGTTGCTAAATCTGAGTATGAAATATCTGGGTTTTTTTGAAGATGGCCAAAAACATCTTCATAATTCCAATTTTTGGCAACCTCTTCCGATGCAACCATATATAGGGCCCAGTCCCGTATCTGGTACGCAACTTCAATATTGGCCATCAGGCAACAGTCAAAACCTATTATAGAAAAGGTTGGAACATTTCTAATCGCCGATTTAAAGAGAGCAGACTCCAACTCCCCCATATAAAGAAAATCCTGCATATTAGACAACATATCCCGACTTGTATAGTCTGGTAGCAGTCCTTTCCATCCGGCTCCATGTCCATTGAGAATAAGAATGTACCTATCAGCCGGGGCATGTCGTATTGACCAGTTTATGAATTCTCTTAAGGGAGCTGCTTTACCCGTGTTTATCTCCGGGATAAGCGCGGATTCGCCAGTGGGGGTGTACGCCCATACGAAAGAACTAGTATTAACGTAGGTTCTGTCCCACTCCACGTACTCTTTGTGTTTATCCTTCATTAAAAATCCCCTGAACGTTCCCCCATCATTTCTATCCCGCCACTTCCCAGCGGCATCCTGAAATGCTTCGCTTATTTTGTTCCATCCGTCTATTTGAAACACGATGTTGACATTGTCATCCGAGCCTATCTTTTCCAATTCGTCGAGTTGTTTAAATAGAGCAGCCTCCAAATCACCCGGGTCCGGGCCATTATCCGCTGCCATATACACCATCACAGTCCACTTTTTTCTATCTTGAGATGCTGTCGCAAGGTGAGAGGGCATTTCCACGCTGACGATACCGAACGCATCAAGATTGCAACGACCGGGAGTGGCTTGAAATGCATCCCTTCCACCAGTGATGCCCCAATCTTCCGGGGCGTTAGTATCGTTTGAATAGGAGTCTCTCCCGATGGAATCTCCTTCGCCCCAAAATGGAATCTTTGCACCATGAGGAACAGGTTCCGCCATGGGGTCAAAATACTCGCCATCGCTCCATATTCCCGCTTTGGTGGCATAGCCATGGGCCGTTCCCGGCTCGTATTCTCCGTCATAACAGTAGGCAATGAAATCCACGATGCTTTGTGAGCTGGGGCTGCCCGTATAGAGAGAGCATTCACCCATGTCATTCTCAAAAATTTCCTGATTGGCGCCTACATAATACGTCCCGTTGCCATCTGAAAAGTCATCATCATTGGTTCCCTCTCCGAAATGGATAACGAGATACGTATGGTTGGGAAATACCCAGTTGGGGAGCGTAGCAATAGTCGTTCCCTCTGAGTTGCTGACAGTCCATCCCTTTATCCTAGTGCTTTCTCCCGCATTATAAAGCTCAATCCATTCCTGGCCAGGGTCGTCGCCCTCCGCATCGGCCATTATTTCGTTTATCACCACGCGGGGTCTTCTTTTGGGAAGATT
>JBNGDQ010000152.1:2252-3505 GCA_049975285.1 Thermoplasmatota archaeon | reverse complement strand
GGATTTCAACCCACATTTAAGGTTAAATTTTTGGAGGTGACAAAGAAGATAACGAGGATTAAAGGTTGAAAATTCGGACATCTATTTTATCGACAGTTACTCCGCCTGCATTTCCATAGTATCCCCCAACCGTGATTTCATATAGCCCTACTGCTGGTCCAGTCCATAGCCATTCATATGGTGAACTGTACACAACTGCTCGGGGTTCATATTCATACTCGACATCTATATGGCACAGGTAAAATTCTATCCTCTCCACTTTCTCTGCGGGGTCGGACACTTCTGCAGTCACGGTTATACTCCCTATTATTATGGTTCGCCCAATAGGAAAAAGTGCCGTATTAAAGAGGTACAACTGTTGCTCAGTTGGTTTAACCATGTCTATCTGGGGTGGAGAATAATCTGCACATTTAATAATCCACACATCATACTTTCTCGCTTCGCCAACTGGTTCTGTTTCTCCAGCAATAAAGTAGATGCCCCCTACTTCAATTACTGCATTGGCAATATCCCTTTTTCTTCCCCCGAAAGTTTTATTCCATACCTCATTCCCCGCTTCATCTACCTTTAACAGCCATGCATCAAAATTACCCACACTCAAGCGGCTGAGCGAACCGGTGCTCCCTGCTAAAATATAGCCATCATCGGTTTTCGTGATGCTGCTGAATCCTTCATCGCCCATTCCGTATACTTTACTCCATATTTCAGTTCCATTCGTATCGATTTTAATGAGGTATGCATCTGAAAAACCGCCTGTTATCGATTCTGTCTTCCCAGCCACCATATAACCATCTTCGATTTCAAGCACATAGGCAGATATTTCGAAATTCGACCATCCATAGGTTGTATTCCATAGTTCGTGGCCATATTCATCAATTTTAATAAGCCACGTATCCCATCCCCCATTGGTTGTATATGAATAGGTGATGCCCGATATTAAGTAGCCCCCATCGGTGTGTATTATGTCATATGCATGTTCTGTTTCTTTGCCCCCATAGGTTTTATTCCAGAGTTCATGCCCGTATGCATCAGTTTTTACCACCCAAATATCTGGGTCGTGAAGGATATTAAATGACGCTGTATAACCCAACAAAAGATATCCTCCATCTTCAGCCAGCAGTACTTTCTGTCCATAATCGTATTCATTTCCACCAAATGTTCTATTCCAGAGTTCATGACCCAAGTGATCTGTTTTTATGAGCCAGTAGTCTGCCTCGCCATTCCCGTAGGATAAGGTATAGCCGCCGATAACA
>JBNGDQ010000152.1:0-2242 GCA_049975285.1 Thermoplasmatota archaeon | reverse complement strand
CTAACAAATCCATCCTCTGCCTCGATAACACTAAACAAAATATCCTCGTTCCCCCCACCATAGGTTTTATTCCATAGTTCGTTACCCTCTCCATCCATATTAATGAGCCAACCATCAGACATGGGCTGGTTGAATCCATGGATGTATCCTGCAATAAGGAAGTTTTCATCACGTGTCTGTATCATGTCCTCTGCTCCATCATAATAACTTCCTCCAAAACGCCTATTCCACTCATCATTTACTAACATGGAACAATGAGCAGCATGCTCCTCACGGGTTTCATACACGTTAGCCAGAACTAATGGGGTACAGAGCAACAAAATGACAAGTGAATACGCCAATATTATCCTCATATCCCTTCACATATTCAAACTCTATCGTGCTTATAAACATTTCACCCCTCGTGTAATCAAAGAATATATGGCCGGTGAACATATTGCTTACAAAATGTTACCTTAAAATCATAAAAGGAAAACGTCGGTGCAGGAGTGATTTAACCGCTCGCGTTGCCAGTAAAAATCAGATGTATAACTCATTATGATTTGTTTAACCTATTTTTCTTTTTTACCCGTAATATCCGAGTTATTCCTACTATAAAATTTGCTCTCGGAACCCGTTGCATATACTCGGTATATTCATCCCCAAATTTATGTATCAAGCGTGTATCTGCTCGCAATAGATCATAGTACGTCATCACTATAACCGGAATACCCAATACTACAACAATCCAATGTTGAAAAACCAACATGCCTGCAATTGCCCATAATATCCATGTGACAAACTGCGGATGACGAACAATTGCATAGACACCAGTATCAACCAGTTGTGTCGTATGCATATAATTTTTCCCAGGGGGCACCTCGCCTTTTCTCCGAAATGTAAACACGGGAAGCATGCCAAAAATCAAACCAGAAAAAATGTACAATCCTACGCCTGCATATGCTACTAATTCAATTTGTGAAACACCTAGCAATAAATATACGCCAACGATAATCTGTACAAAAGGCAGCATGGTCAAGCCAACTGAAATCACATCCATTCCAAAAAAACGTTTTTTAGCCGCCATACGAAACCTCTCTTCTCACCAATAGTAATCACTATACTCTTTAATTAAATATCGTTGAGAAAGGTATTTGAAGCCGTATCGACTGGTAAAAACTGACCAATTAGTCATGTTTTTGGTAAAATGAGTTTTATTAGGTTTTATCGCTATGCTTCACAGTAATAATTACATTTCCCTTCTTATGTCCTTTTTCAACATATCGGTGAGCCTCAACAATTTGTTCAAGCGTATAGGTTCTATCTATGACTGGTTTTAGTTTTTCCTTTTCAATAAGTTCTTTGAGAAAAATTAAATCTTCAGCTTGAATTTTTGCAAGGCCATTATTGTTAAGAAAAATTCCTGTTTTGTTTAACGCCGCTCTACAACTTGAACGTGAACTCTTCATTACTGCATCATAAATAACGTCATAGGTTTCACTGCTCTTGGTAAAATCCTCTTGAGTGTAATCAATTACTTTATCTGCCCCTAAAGACATCACCAATTCTAGATTAGTTGTGCTGCATATCCCTGTAACCTCTGCCCCGTAGTATTTTGCTAGCTGTACTGCATATGTTCCTAAACTTCCTGACGCTCCATTTATGAGGATTTTTTGCCCGTTTTTGATATCTGCTTTTTGAATGTTCTTTAATGCTGTAAGCCCTCCAGCAGGAACAGCTGCTGCTTTCTCATAGCTTACATTTGCTGGTTTAATTGTTACCAATCCCCTTTTTTCTACTGTTCCTTCTTTAGGTTTTTCAGGCAGACATCTGTATTCAGCATAAGCACCAAAACCAAAACCAGTTAATGCAAAAACCTTGTCTCCTTTCTTAAATTGTGTTACATCTTTTCCTATTGTTTCAATTTCCCCAGCTAACTCCATCCCCAATATTGGTATCTTTTTTGGCCTAAAAAGACCAAACACAAGTCTTACTAAAAATGGGTCAGACCTTCGTACTTTAACATCACCTACATGTGCTGTTGTTGCATGAATCTTTATTAGCACTTCATCGTCTCTGGGCGCTGGTTTTTCTACGTCTTTAAGATGAAGAACCTCAGGTGGTCCATATTTTTCAAAAACAACTGCTTTCATAATCCTTCCCTGACAAAAATCAGAACGGGTAAGTGGCCTTAAATGTTATTATATTTAATATCTGAACTTTTGCGTTTTTCAGGCGAGTAGTGCTTCCACAAGGTAGTTCA
>JBNGDQ010000151.1:0-3543 GCA_049975285.1 Thermoplasmatota archaeon | reverse complement strand
TTCATGGATATCACTCACATTGAAATATGCCACCCATATTAAAGCTTAACTATCGTTAACGAATTATTGGCTGTTATTAATTTTTGCGATGTCAGCCGTTAAAGAAAATTCTAGATGATCAACAAAAGTTGCTTTATAATTCTTGCTAATTATAAACCAACTTATTTTTACTCTATTAACGGAATACCAGCATTGTGGTTAACAGGCAATTTCTAGTGGTTAAAAATTGGTAGAATATTAAGGAACAAGAGAAAGGAAAAGAGATGGGATTACGTTATGGTTATCTCGAATAGGTGCAATATCCACTCAATGATACGTTCCCAGAGTGTTTGACGCTCGTATGGCATG
Source organism: Thermoplasmatota archaeon (assembly GCA_049975285.1). Classification (GTDB taxonomy): domain Archaea; phylum Thermoplasmatota; class E2; order UBA202; family DSCA01; genus CAZESS01. The sequence goes on along the minus strand of JBNGDQ010000151.1, from coordinate 3,195 downwards.
CTCACTGCGAGTGGGTCCGACCATATGCTTTCTAGGCCATGTTCATCTTTAGCTTTTACTTTTATGGCATATGTTCCTTGAGTAGTCCATATGTGGGATGCACTGATGGTGTCTCCTGAATTGTAGGGGCCCATCCACTCGCTGGTTGTTCCATCTGCCCAATCAAAGACGAGGTAGACTTGGTCTTCATTGGTATCGATTCCGTAGGCGGAGTAGGTGTATGATACGCCCGCTCTACCCGATGTTGGGCCGGATGGCCGAGGGGGCTTATTTGGAGGGACATTGGAGGATATGGTTATGTTCAATATATTTGACCATTCGCTTTCTGCGCCATGCTCATCTTGGGCTTTTACCCTTATTGGATATATGCCGTCTGTCTGCCAGGCATGTGCAAGACTTACTGGAGCTTCTGAGGCAACGAGAGATGTCCAGTTGCCGGTACCGTCACCCCAATCAAAATAGAATTTCACTTGATCATCATTCGGATCTATAGTGCTGGTTGAATATGTATAGGAACTATTTGGCTCACCTGATATTGGACCGGATGGGGTTGCTGGAGGCAGTGGTGCGGTATTAGCTCCAGTTATTGTCACCGTTTTTGCGGCAGAAAAGCTGCTGAGAGCTCCATGTTTGTCCTCAGCCTTGACTCGTATATGGTAGGTGCCTGTACTTCCAAACTTGATATTGACGGTGTGTGGTGCCCCGGAGGGGTAATAGGAAGATGACCAGTGATCGACGATGAGATCATTGTTGGCATCCCATCCATATCGTACCTGGTGACCGTCTGGATCAGTAGTGCTGGTAGTATATGCAAGGTATGTATCTACCTCCCCGGATGAGGGACCAGATGGTGTGGTGGGGGTATGTGGCGGTCGATGTACTGTGAAATTAACATTAAAATAGCGTAATCCACCTCCATCATTGGCTGATATGCTCACGAATCCGGTATAGTCTCCCGGGGACAATCCAGAAGTGTCAATGGTAACTGTGACGGTATCGTGTTCACCTGTTGATGATCCTGAGGTAGGGCTGGGAGATATCCAAGTATGGACGATTCCAAGGCTCCAGGTGAGCGTATCTGTCCCGCAGTTCCAAATATCAAATGTGGTCTGGTGAGTTTCGCCTTCTATCACATATCCAAAATCATGAACTGTGGGGGAATAGCAGAGATCGGGCACATACATGACTGATGCAGACATGGTTTTATCTCCAATATTGTCAGCGGTTACATGGATATGAGATCCCATTTGCAATAACCCGATGGACAACATCATAATTCCAATTACTGCCACTTTTACTTTCTCCCAGTTAACCATATTATTACCTCCACTATACAAAGGATTTGTAATATTTATATCTATCCGCATAGTCAGTTATCTCTATAACTATCGTTGATGGTGTTATTTTGTTTATTGACAAAAACCACAAAAAAAGAAAAGGAAAAGAAGGGAAAAAGAGGCGCTTAGTCGTAGCCGCCGATCTTGAGCGAGGGGTCACCCATGAATGCCCACTGCTGCACCGTCTTGGTATGGCCTGCCCCCAGGTCGGTCATGTCGAAAGAGCTGACGTAATGGTTCACCGTCTCGTAATAGGCGTCACCCAGGATGTCTTTGCCCTCGGCGCCGTACTGCCGGAATATCTCGATGGTGATCCAGGCGTCGCCGCCGCCCGTCGTGCAGTCGTTGCCCGGGACGCCGTAGCCGAGGCCAGTGTTTCCGAAGCTCGCGATGGCGCCGCCGCCACTGGCTCGGACAAATCGCCAACTGAAGCATTCCGGTATGGGCGTGCCGTAGCTCCACATGAAGTTGTCGTTCAGGAACGGGAACAGCCATGTAAGTGCATGGTACACGGTCGGCACCATAGATACGTTAAACTGGCTGTTATGGCAACCACCGATAACCGCAATGGGCAGCTTCTCGCCATTTGACAGGCTGTCTATCGGGTAGATTGGGAAACTCATCCAGGGGAACCACGGCCGCAGCTGCGTGACAACCAGCCCGGTCAGGCTGCCGCCGGCTCGGTTGCCAGGCACACCCGGATAATGGTCGCCCCACGAGTTGGGGCTGCCATGACCGGACATAAACATGAAGCCACTGCCCCGATTGAGCTCCGTGATCACGGAATCCATGCCGGTAAACCGACCGTTAGACGCGAACACCACATTGGGCTCGATGCTCTCCGGCATGTAATAGAGAGCGCCGCCTCTGCCCTTGACCGCATGGTCGCCAACCGCCCATTCACCCTCGTAGAACATCTCGGTGTCATTCCGCCAGTCCTCAAAGACGATGTCACCGTCACTGTTCTTGATCCAGACGTGGATGTCGGTCAGGTTGCCATACGGCTGGGGATCATAGCTCTTCCCGCGAATGGTCAAGACTTCGTCGGTGTAGTCGATGTTAGCCCAGTGGGTGAACCAGTTGAGGTACGCCTCGCTCTCCCCGGGCTCGTAATGATAGTCGCTGTTGCCCAGCACGTTGCCCTCCGACACGGTACATATCTCCGCGATGGGCGGGGCTGGATAGCCGTCCTGCAATGCTTCCTTGAGGTGATCATCATGGTTGAACGTGATATCAGTCGCGGCAGATTTGTCGACAGTGACGTTGATAACGTCGATGGGGCCGTATTCTTCCTCGGGATTGTTGCTCTGCGCGTAGATGGTGTACTCGCCGTCCGGCACGCCTGAGGTATCCCATTGGATGTTGAGGTCCTGCTGGTCGAGGAAGCCGTCACCGGAGATAACGGTCATCCGGTTGAACCAGTCACCGGTGCCGCCCTGCTCGTAAGTGATGATCTTGTTCACCACGGTTTCAACTTCGCGGGTGCTGCGGCAGGCCAGCCGGCCGACCGCTACATCCGGATAGAGATCCAGGCCGGTATCATTTTCTACGCCTGGCTTGTTCCAGGCCGCCATGATGCCATCTCCGTTGGGGTCCCAGTCAGCAAACTGGCCGCCCTCTCGGTATATGTCGCCATAGTACAGGTCGCTGATGACGCCGGGATCATAGATGGTATCCTCATCCAACGGGAATGCAGGATCATCCCACTGGTTGGTGTAGCGCACTGGGACATACCATCCTCGGGAGCCGATGTTTGTGTTGTCGCGCGGCTTGGCATAAAACTGACTCTTCAGGCCGCCGACCAGCAGCACGTATTTGATGCCAAAGGTCTCGATGGCATCCTTGATGAAATATTTGA